>DASSPH010000074.1 GCA_035699745.1 Vicinamibacterales bacterium | reverse complement strand
GCTCGGATCGCGGATCCAGTCGCAGGTGCAGTCCGAGGTCGGCAAGAACCAGCGCGAGTACTTCCTGCGCGAGCAGATGAAGGCGATCCAGAAGGAGCTCGGCGAAGGGGACGAGCAGGCCAAGGAGATCGACGAGCTGCGGGGGAAGATCGATGCCGCCGGCATGCCCGACCCGGTGCGCAAGGAAGCGCTCCGCGAGCTCGATCGGCTGTCCAAGATGCCGGTGGCCGCGGCCGAGTACACGGTGTCGCGCACCTACGTGGACTGGCTGATCGCGCTGCCCTGGTCGAAGCGCACCGAAGACTCGATCGATTTGAAGCACACCAAGCAGGTGCTCGACGCCGATCACTCCGGCCTCGAGAAGGTCAAGGACCGGGTGCTCGAGTACCTCGCGGTGCGCAAGCTCAATCCCGACGTCAAGGGGCCGATCCTCTGTTTCCTCGGGCCTCCCGGGGTCGGCAAGACGTCGCTGGCGCGTTCGATCGCCAACTCGATCGGCCGCAAGTTCGTGCGCGTGTCGCTCGGCGGCATGCGCGACGAAGCGGAGATCCGCGGCCATCGCCGCACCTACATCGGCGCGCTGCCCGGGCAGATCATCCAGGGGCTGCGCCGCGCCGAGTCGAAGAACCCGGTGTTCATCCTCGACGAGATCGACAAGCTGGGATCCGACTTCCGCGGCGACCCGGCCTCGGCGCTGCTCGAGGTGCTCGATCCGGAGCAGAACAACACGTTCCGCGACCACTATCTCGACGTCCCGTTCGATCTGTCGGAAGTGCTGTTCCTGACGACTGCGAACGTGATCGATCCGATTCCGCCGGCGCTGCGCGATCGCATGGAAGTGCTCGAGCTCGCCGGTTACACCGAAGAAGAGAAGCTGAAGATCGCCTTCGAGCACCTGATCGGCAAGCAGGTGAAGAACCACGGCCTCACGCCGGAGCAGGTCGAGTTCTCCGCCGACGCGGTGGCGGCGGTGATCCGCGGCTATACCCGCGAGGCCGGCGTCCGCAATCTCGAGCGCGAGATTGGCGCGCTCTGCCGCAAGGTCGCGCGCCGCCGCGCCGAAGGAGACGAGACCAGGGTCGTCATCACCCGCGGGACGGTCGTCGACATGCTCGGCGCGCCGACGTTCCTGGACGAGGAGATCGAGAACCGCACCAAGGATCCGGGCGTGGCCGTCGGCCTGGCCTGGACGCCGGCCGGCGGCGAAGTGCTCTTCGTCGAAGCCTCGCGCATGCAGGGAGGCGGCACGCTGACGCTGACCGGCCATCTCGGCGACGTGATGAAGGAGTCGGCGCGGACCGCGCTGTCGTGGTTCCGCGCCAACGCGCAGCACTACGGCGTCGACGCCGCGTTCTACAAGGACGCGGAGATCCACCTGCACGTGCCGTCCGGGGCGGTGCCCAAGGACGGGCCGTCAGCCGGCGTCACGATGGTCTGCGCGCTGGCGTCCGAGCTGACCGGCCGGCCGGTCCGCGGCGACGTCGCGATGACCGGCGAGATCTCGCTGTCCGGCCGCGTGCTCCCGGTCGGCGGCATCAAGGAGAAGGTGCTGGCGGCTCGCCGCCACGGCATCACCGAACTGATCCTGCCGCGCCAGAACGAGAAGAACGTGAACGAGGATCTGCCGGAGGAGCTGCGCAAGGAGCTGACGATCCATTTCGTCGCCGAGATCGCCGAGGCGGTCGCGATCGCGCTTCAGCCCGATGCCCAGCAGACCTCGCTGCCGCGGCCGGTGCAGTCCGACGTGCGTCCCGCGGTGGTGTGAAGGTCTTCTTCTCACCGCACTACGAAGTCATCCTCCCCGGCCATGTCTGGCCCACGTCGAAGTACCGGCTGATCGCCGAGCGTCTCGCCGCCGGTCCGCACTCGGCGGCGTGCGAGTTCCACGAGCCGCCCGAGGCCTCCTGGGACGATCTCGGGCTGGTCCACACCGCCGAGTACCTCGCGAAGCTGCGCGACGGCACGCTGACCGCGGACGACATCGCGACGCTCGAGCTGCCCTGGCAGCCCGGGTTCGCGACCGCGTTCCGTCTCATGGCCGGCGGGACCTGCGCCGCGGCCGCCGCCGCGCTCGACGAGGGCCGGGCGGCGCATCTCGGCGGCGGTCTGCACCACGCGTTCGCCAATCACGGCGAGGGATTCTGCCCGCTCAATGACGTCGCGGTCGCGATCCGCGTGGCGCAGGCGCGGCATCACGTCAGGCGCGCCGCGGTGGTCGACCTCGACGTGCACCACGGCAACGGGACGGCGATGATCTTCGAGCGCGACCCGGATGTCTTCACCCTCTCGATCCACCAGCAGCACAACTATCCGTTCTTCAAGCCGCGCAGCGGCCTCGACGTCGGGCTGGAGGACGGCGCCGGGGATGCGCGCTACCTGGACGCGCTGCGCGCCGCCCTGCCGCGGGTGCTGGCCAGCGATCCCGAGCTGATCGTGTACGTCGCCGGTGCGGATCCGTTCGAGCACGATCGCCTCGGCGGGCTGCGGCTGACGAAAGCCGGGCTGGCCGAACGCGATCGCCTGGTGGTGCAGGCCGCCCGCGCCGCCGGCGTGCCGCTGGCGCTGACCCTGGCCGGCGGCTACGCGCTGGACGTACGGGATATCGTCGACATTCAGACCGCGACTGTGGAGACGCTGTTGATGGCTTGAGGCGGCCATCGGCGTGCCGGTCGGGCGCCTGACTCGAAGCAATGGAAAAAGCTTGAGGGCACGCTGACACGCATTTGCGATGGCTTCGCGAGGAAGGCACAAAGGCACGAAGCCAAGAAAAACCAGTTCTTGAGTGTGGCTTTGTGACTTCGTGCCTTGCTGCGAAGCTGCGTCTGCCCGTCTCAGCCGAGCGATCTGTCTGTAGCTTCCGCGCAGGCGGAAGATTCCGCCGCTGAAGCATCCGCGGGCTCAGATCAGCGTCAGCCCCACCAGCGTCTTCATGTCGGTGATCTCGCCGCGGCGGACCATCTCGCGGGCGTCGCGCAGGTCGAACGTCCGCGCTTCGATGTCCTCGTCCTCGTCCACGTGCGCCGGCTCGTCGGTCTGCTCCAGGCCGGATACGCGGAAGAAGATCATCTCTTCGTCGCAGTAGCCCGGCGTCGGCAGCATCGCGCTCAGGCGGACGGCCGTCGACGGCACCAGGCCGATCTCCTCGTGGCACTCGCGGCGCGCCGCCGCGTCCGGCGTTTCCCCTTCGTCGACGCTTCCGGCCGGCAGCTCCCACAGATACGCGTTCACCGGATAGCGGTATTGCCGGATGAGGATCACCTTCCCCGGCTCCGGGATCGGGACGATCACCACGGACTTCGAGTGGCGGACGACGTCCACGGCGACGGTGCGCCCGTTCGGCATCTTCACCGTATCGCGATCCACCGAGAAGACCTTGCCCTTGAAGACCTGCTCCGACGAGAGACGTTCAGCAGACACTGGAACTCCTGGGTTTGCTCATGCGCTGATTGGCTGACACAAAGGCCACCAGGAAACTCCCAGTAGTCCTGCTCGCTGTGCTGGTGAGCGTGCCGGAGCGTAGACCGTACGCCGCTTCACCTGGCACCTGGCTCCTCCGGCTCCTGACGCGCGCGGATGTCGTCCAGCACCGACTGCAGGTCGTGGGGCAGCGGCGACTCGAACTCCATCACCCGCCCGTCGGCCGGATGCGTGAACTTCAGGCGCGCCGCGTGCAGGAAGGGACGCTCCAGCCGCTGCACGGCGCGGACGTCGTCGGCCACGTGCCGGTGCACCCCGCCGTAGGTCGCGTCGCCGACAATCGGGTGGCCGATCGAGTTCAGGTGCACGCGGATCTGATGCGTGCGGCCGGTGTGGATCGCCACGTGGATCAGCGAGACCCCGCGCAGGTTGAGCGCCCACGTGACGCGCGTCACGGCGCTGCGCGCCCGCCGCGCCCGCGTCGACATCTTCTGCCGATCGTTCGGATCGCGGCCGATCGGCGCGTCGATCCGCTTGCCCGGCTGCACCAGCCCCCAGACGAGCGCGATGTACTCCTTCTCGACCTCGCGATCCTGGAACTGACGCGACAGCTCCTGGTGGGCGGCATCGTTCTTCGCCGCCACCATCACTCCGGAGGTTCCGCGATCGAGCCGGTGCACGATGCCCGGGCGCAGCTCGCCGCCGATGCCGCTCAGATCCTCGACGTGGTACAGCAGCGCATTGACGACGGTGCCGCGGCTGTGTCCGGCGCCGGGGTGCACCACCATCCCGGCGGGCTTGTCGATCACCGCGATGTCGCTGTCTTCGTAGAGGATCGACAGCGGCAGGTCCTCCGGCTCGGCCGTCGCCGGCTCGGGCTCCGGCAGCGCGACGACGAAGCGCTGGCCGCTGTGCACGGGCGTGCTGGCGCGAAGCGGCTTGCGCGTGGCGCCGCCCGGCACGGTGACGAGGCCGTCCTTGAGCAGCTTCTGGATGAACGATCGCGAACGATCCGGCATCACGCCGGCGAGGAAGGTATCGAGGCGCAGCCCGTCGTGCTCGGCTGCCGCCTCGAGCTCACGGGTGTCGCTCACGCCGCGACCCGCTGCGCCGCCCGGTGCCGCGTCGGATCGATTCGTCGGCTCAAGAGGACCAGCATCACGATCGAGAGCGGCACCAGCAGGATCGAGACGAACTGCGACGTCGACAGCGCGCCGAAGACCATCCCGCGGTTGTCGCCGCGGTAGAACTCGATGACGAACCGCGACGCGCCGTAGAGCAGCATGTAGCTCCAGAACGTGCGGCCCGGGAACGGACGGCCGCGCCGCTCGAACAGCAGCAGGAACGTGAGGATCAGCGCCTCCGCCCCGGCGTCGTAGAGCTGCGTCGGATGCAGTGGAACCCCGAGCGGCGTGCCGACGTTGGCCATCGCCGCGGGATCGGTGAAGGTGATCGCCCACGGCACCGATGCCGGCTTGCCGAAGCAGCATCCTGCCAGCAGGCAGCCGAACCGCCCGACGATGTGGCCGAGCGCGATCCCCGGCGCGAACACATCCGTCGTCGTCCACAGCGGCAGCTTGTGGCGCCGCAGGTAGACGAGGGCGACCGCCACCGCGGCGATCAGTCCGCCGTAGAAGACCCCGCCCGAGCGCGCGAGGCTGAGCAGGTCGCGCGGGTTCGACGTGAACTGGTCGAAATCGACGATCAGGAGCAGCAGCTTGGCGCCGACCAGCGCGCTGATGATGATCCAGATCCCGAGATCCATCACCTGCTGCGCGGGAAGCCCGCGCGCGCGGGCGCGCATCAGTGCGAACTGGAGGCCGAGCAGGTACGCGGCCGCCAGCAGCACGCCATACGAGTAGATGGTGAGGCCGCCGGCCTCAAACAGGATGGGATGCATGCTGGCGTCCGAGCCCGATCATGTCGAGGAGCACGAGAATCGCGCCCACGGTGATCGCCGCGTCGGCCACGTTGAAGGCCCAGAAGTGCGCCTCGCCCCAGTAGACGTCGACGAAGTCCACGACGTAGCCGGCGAGCGCGCGATCGACCAGGTTGCCGAACGCGCCGCCGATGATCAGGGAGAGTCCGTAGCGCGACAGCTTCTCGTGCGAGCCGAGCTGGCGGCCGTAGAGGGAGATCGCCACCAGCGCGAGCGTGGCGATGCCAATCATCACCGCCGACTTGTAGGGGAACTCTGCGGCGTTGAGCACGCCGAACGCCGCGCCGGTATTCTGCACGTGCGTCAGGTCGAGGAAGTTCGGGATGATCTCCCGCTTGGCGTAAAGCGGAATGGTCGCCTTGACCAGGAACTTGGTGAGCTGATCGAACACCACCACCGCGCCGACCGTGACCACCTCCAGTGGACGGACGAACGGCGCGGACGGCAGCACTGTCGCCGGCGGCGGATCCGGCGGCGGGGCAGTGAGCGGCTCTTCGGTGCTCACGCGACCTCCCCACCCTTGCTGAAGCTGCGGTGGGCACTCCCGCCGGTCGGCTCCGTTCGGGACGACCCGGAGCGCGTGGAGGGACCGCTGCCCGCCGGCAGCGCCTCGACGCAGCGCGCGCAGAGCCCGTCGACGCGCGGCTCGCGCGACAGTTCGGGCAGCACCCGCCAGCAGCGATCGCACTTCTCGCCCTCGGCGCGGGACACCGAGACGCTCACCCCTTCGGGGCCGCCGGTGTCCAGGCTGATCTGCGAGACGATGAACAGCATCGGGAGATCCGCTTCGTGACGCCGCAGCAGATCGGCGCTGGCGCCTCCGGCCGTCAGCGCGACGTGGGCGGCCAGCGAGGTGCCGATGGTCTTGGCCTGCCGCGCGTTCTCCAGCGCGCGGTTCACCGTGTCGCGCACGTCGAGCAGCGCGGCCCACTCGCGTTCCGTCCCGCGATCGATCAACCGCTCCACGTCGCGCGGGAAGGTCGCGATGTGTACGGATGGTTCCGCGGAGCCCGGCTTGTGGCGCCACAGCTCGTCGGAGGTCACCGGCAGCACCGGGGCCAGCAGCCGCGCCAGGCCGTCGGCCATGATGAACATGGCGGTCTGCGCCGAGCGCCGCTCGCGCGATCCGGCGCCGAACGTATACAGCCGATCCTTCGAGACGTCGGCGTAGAACGCGCTCAGGTCCACGGTGAGGAACTGGTTCAGCGTCTGGAACACGGACGGGTAGTCGTACTCCTCGTACCCGCGCATCCCCGCCGCCGCGGTGCTGGCATAACGGGACAGGATGAAGCGGTCGACCGCCTGCAGCTGCTCCACCGCGACCGCGTCGGTCGCCGGATCGAAGTCATAGAGATTCGACACCAGGTAGCGCAGTGTGTTGCGGAACTTGCGGTAGGCCTCGACGACGCGGGCGAGGATCTGCTTGCCGACGCGAAGCTCCTCGCGGAAGTCGCTCATCGCCACCCACAGCCGCAGGATCTCGGCGCCGCTTTCCTTGATCACTTCCTGCGGCAGCACGGTGTTGCCGAGCGACTTGGACATCTTCCGCCCGTCGACGTCGATCAGGAACCCGTGCGTCAATACTTCGCGGAACGGCGCGCGTCCCCGAGTCCCGAGACCCACGAGCAGCGAGCTCTGGAACCAGCCGCGATGCTGGTCGCTGCCTTCGAGGTAGATGTCGGCCGGCCAGGTGAGCTCCCGGCGGAACGGCAGCACGGCTTCGTGGCTCGATCCCGAGTCGAACCAGACGTCGAGGATGTCGCGCTCGCGGTCGAACGACGTGCCGCCGCACGACGGGCAGGTCAATCCGTCGGGCAGGAATTCCTCGATCGGCCGCTCGTACCAGGCGTCCGCGCCGTACTGATCGAAGACCGACGCGGCGCGCTCCACCATGGCGGCGGTCATGATCGCTTCGCCGCAGGACGAGCAGTCGACCGCCGGGATCGGCACGCCCCACGCCCGCTGGCGCGAGATGCACCAGTCGGGACGGTTCGACACCATGTTGAACAGCCGGTCGCGTCCCCACGCCGGGATCCACTTGACGTCGCGGTCGATGGCGTCGAGCCCCGCCTGGCGCAGGGTTTTGGCGCCGCCGCTCGACGGCACGGCCGGCTCGCCGTCCATGCGGATGAACCACTGCGACGTGGCGAGGAAGATCACCGGGTTGTGGCAGCGCCAGCAGTGCGGGTACTGATGCGCGAAATCGGCGCGGTGCCACAGCCGGGCGCGCTCCTTCAGCGCCTGCTCGATGTGCGGGTTGGCGTCGAACACGCGCTGGCCGGCGAACATGTCGACGGTCTCGAGGAACAAGCCGCTCGGACCCACGGGCGCGTAGATGTCCAGCCCGTACCGCACACCGGTGTTGAAGTCGTCCGCGCCGTGCCCCGGCGCGGTGTGCACCGCGCCGGTTCCTGCGTCCAGCGTGACGTAGTCGCCGAGCACGCCGAGCGAGATCCGCGCGTACAGCGGATGCTGGAAGCGGATGTGCTCCAGCGTCGCCCCCTTGAAGCGCGCCACCGGCGGGCCGAACGTCTTTCCGCCGGCCTCGGCGACGCGCGGCGCCAGCGCCTCCGCCACGATCACCACGCGGCTGCCGACTTCATACGCGCCGTAGTCGAAATCCGGATGGAAGGCGATCGCCAGGTTCGACGGAATCGTCCACGGCGTCGTCGTCCAGATCAGCACGCTGACGTCGCGGCCGCGCAGGTCCGGGATGCGGCGCGCGATCTCGTCCGCGCTCTCTGGTGCGAGCGGGAATTCGACGTAGATCGACGGCGACGAGTGTTCCTCGTACTCGACCTCCGCTTCGGCGAGCGCGGTGCGGCAGTGAATGCACCAGTGGACCGGCTTCTTGCCTTTATAGACGAGCCCCCGCTCGACGAACTTGCCCAGCGCCCGCGCGATCGCCGCCTGGTAGCGGAAGTCCATCGTCAGGTACGGGTGCTCCCAGTCGCCGAAGATGCCGAGGCGCTGGAAGTCCTCGGTCATCGCGCCGATGAACCGCTCGGCATACGCGCGGCACGCGCGCCGGAAGTCGGCCGTGCTCATGTCGCGCTTGCGCGGGCCGAGCTCGCGATCCACCTTCAGCTCGATCGGCAGCCCGTGACAGTCGTACCCCGGCACGTAGGGGGTGTCGAAGCCCGCCATCGACCGCGACTTGACGACGAAGTCCTTGAGGATCTTGTTCAGCGCGGTGCCGAGGTGGATCTGGCCGTTCGCGTACGGCGGTCCGTCGTGCAGCACGAACTTCGGCGCGCCGGCGCGGGCCGCCTGTATCTTTCCGTACAGATCCATCCCGGCCCACCGCGCGAGCGCCTCCGGCTCGGTGGTCGGCAGGTTCGCCTTCATCGGGAAGCCCGTACGGGGCAGGTTGAGCGTGTCCTTCCAGTCGGCCATGGATATCTGCCAATTGTACAGAAGAAAGGCCGGTCGCCCCGGAGGGCGGCCGGCCCCGCAGATCAACCCCAGGATCTGCGTGCGACGACCGTGCGGTTACTTGACGACGACCTGGAAGTTCCCCTTGTTGTCCTCGAACCCATCGTCGTTGATGCCGAGGAACAGGATGCCGCTCGCCGGGGCGACGATCGACGTCTGGTTGCCGATGGCGAACGGCGCGCCGTTGCCGATGCGCCCGATGAGCGCGCCGGCGAGCACCTGCTTCATCGGCGCGTTGGGCGCGTAACGCCCCTTCTTCGCCCCATCCGCACTGGCGGTGTCTGCCGCATCCGTGCTCAGCTGCACCTCACCGGTGGTCTGGAAGGTCAAAGTCTGGCCCCGCCGGACCGTCATGCCGGTCGACGTCCACGGCTGATTCGCCTGGACCGTGATCGCCCCGGGGACCGCGGGGGTCGCCGCGACGCCGGTGGTGCCGGTGGCCACGTTGTCAGGGCGCGCCATCACGATCCGCGCGACTTCGTTGGACGACAGCTCGCGGTCGCCGCTGCCGGTCTTGATCGTCAGACGCAGCGGCGTGGCGCCGCCGATGTCATAGAGCTGGCCGTCGATCGTCTGACCGTTGCGCAGGATGACCTGCGTCGAGCCGGTGAACTTGGCCCAGTCGGCATCGCTCATCGTGCCGCCGGTGAAGTCGATCACCGCCACGTCGTTCTGCGGGATCTGCCGCTCGCTGCCGCTCACTCGCACGGTAAAGCCGACGCCGCCGAGGTCGATGAGATCACCGCTCACCTTCTCACCGGAGCGCAGCGTAAGCGTTGCGCTGTTCTGCGCGTAGGCGACGCCCGTCACGAGCATGGCCGCGGCGCAGAACGCGCTGAGAACCGTCCGCTTCAACATGTTGTCCTCGCCTCCATTGCACCAATTGCCGAGTTTACGTTCGTATCCGATCTCCAAAGACTGCAAAGGATGGGCCAAGCACGCCGCATATACTTACGGGGTGCGGTCCACTCATTTGGACAATGGGCTGAAGATCCTGGTTCAGGAGCTTCATACCGCGCCGCTGGTATCGGTCTGGTGCTGGTACAAAGTCGGCTCGGGCGACGAGGCGCCGGGACGCACCGGCGTCTCGCACTGGGTCGAGCACATGAATTTCAAGGGCACGACCAACATCCCTCGCGACGAAATGAAGGGGATCGTCGAGAAATTCGGCGGCACCTGGAACGGATACACCTGGCTCGATCAGACCACCTATCTCGAGACGGCCGGCAGGGACGCCCTCGATACGCTGCTGTTCATCGAAGCGGAGCGGATGGCGCACGGGCTCTACGAGCCGCAGGAATGCGAGTCCGAGCGGACGGTCATCATCTCGGAGCTGCAGGGCGGGGAGAACGATCCGGATCAGCTCCTCGACACCGAGGTCACGGCCACTGCCTTCCGCGCCCATCCGTACCGCCACCCGACCATCGGCTGGATCGACGATCTGAGGACGATGACGCGGGATGACCTCTACGGCCACTATCGGCGTCACTATGTGCCCTCGAACGCGACGCTGGTGGTGGTCGGCGACGTCGACACGGAGGACGTGCTGCGCCGGGCGCAGCGGCAGTTCGGCAGTTTGAACGGCGGTCCGGCGCCCCTGCAGACCCGGCCAGCCGAACCGGTCCAGATCGGCGAGCGCCGGGTGCTGCTCGAACGCGAGGGGACGACTGCCTACCTCAAGTTCGCGTGGCACTCGCCGGCGGCGCGCCACGCGGATTTTTTCCCCATGCTCGTGCTCGACGCCGCGCTCACCGGCGCGAAGGGGCTCAACATCTGGTCGAGCTTCCGCGGCGCCCCGCCGCAGCGGCGCGCCCGGCTGTACACCGCACTCGTGGAGCGCGGATTGGCCTCCGCCGTGGGCGGCTCGCTGCTGCCGACGCGCGAGCCGTTCCTCTACAGCGTCGGCTTCACCGCCACGGACGGGGTTCCACTGGCCGACCTCGAGGCCGCGGCGACCTCGGAGATCGAGCGCGTGCGCGAGCAGGGGCTGACGGACGAGGAAGTGCTTCGCGCGAAGCGTCAACTCCGCGCCCGGCTGGTCTTCGAGAACGACAGCGTCACCAACGTCGCGCATCAACTCGGGTACTTCGAGACCGTCACGGGACCGGGATACTTCGAGGAGATGCCGTCGCATCTCGCCGCGGTGACGGCAGCGCAGGTGGCCGACGTCGCGGCGCGCTATCTCGCGCGCGAGCGGCGGACCGTCGGCTGGTTCCGCCCTCTGGAGCGCAAGCGATGACGACGACGGTGGCGAGCGGGCTGACCGCGGTTCGCGAGCCGCTGGCGAACGGGGCGGTGTTGATCGTCCAGGAAACCGCCTTCTCGCCGGCCGTCACCATCAACCTGGCGTTCCGCGCCGGCAGTCTCGAAGAGCCGGACGATCGTCCGGGGCTGGCCTGGTTTCTCGGCCGCGTCATCGATCGGGGCACGGCGACGCGAAGCGCCATGGCCGTCGCCGAAGCGCTCGACGACCGCGGCGTCGCGCTGCGGGTCTCGACCAACCGCCACGTGCTCTCGCTGTCCTGCACCTGCCTCAGCGAGGACTTTCACCACATCTTCGGCGTGCTCGCCGACGTGGTCCGCAATCCGGTGTTCCCCGAAGAGGAAATCGAGAAGCGGCGGGCGGAGACGATCACGGCGATCCGGCAGGATCTCGACAACCCGGGGGTGCGGGCGAGCGAGGCGCTGCAAACGCTGCTCTATGGGGCGTCGCATCCCTACGGGCGTCCGGCGAAGGGGACGATCGCCAGCGTCGAGCGGTTCACGCGCGCCGATCTCGTTGCCTTCCATCGCGCCCGGTTCGGACCCGCCGCACTCTCGATCGCGATCGTCGGTGACGTGCGCGCCGACACGGCGCTGGCGGCGGCGCGCGACGCCTTCGACGGCTGGGATGCCGTGCCGGCGCCGAACCGGCCGGTGCCGCCGGTGAGCCGGGCCGCGGCCCGGCAGCAGGCGGCAATCGAGATGGCGGACAAGTCGCAGACGGACATCGCGTACGGGTTCACGAGCATCAGCCGGCTGGATCCGGCGTACTGCAGCCACTGGGTGATGAACAACATCCTCGGGCAGTTCGGGCTCGGCGGCCGGCTCGCGGAGAACATCCGCGAGCGGCAGGGCATGGCGTACTACGCGTTCAGCTCGTTCGACCCGAGTCTCGGCCCGGGGCCGCTGGTGATTCGCGCCGGTGTCGATCCGGCGAACGTCGAGCGCGCGATTGCGGCGATCGACGCGGAAGTCGGCGCCCTCGGCCGCGAGGGGGCGACGGAACGGGAGCTGGCCGAGACCAGGCAGTACCTGATCGGTTCGATCCCGCGGATGCTGGAGACGAATCAGAGCATCGCGGTGTTCCTCCAGACCGCCGAGTTCTTCGGTCTCGGCCTGGACTACGATCGCAGGCTGCCGTCGCTGCTGCGCGCGGTCACGCTCGAGGACGTCAACGCGGCGGCCGCCGCCGTGCTCGATCCCGAGCGCGCGTGCGTTGCCGTCGCCGGCTCCGCCTTCGCTCGCGGTGACGGGCACGCGAGCTTCGGCGAGGCAGGCTCCGCCTTCGCTCGCGGTGACAGTGACGCGAGCTTCGGCGGGCAAGCCCCGCCTTCGGTTCCGCATCATTGATGACGCTTCGGCGAGGCAAGCCCACGAGTGTGAACACCAAGGCCGTCTTCTTCGACGTCGACTTCACGCTGATCCATCCCGGCCCCGCGTTCCAGGGCCACGGCTACGCCGAGGCCTGCGCGCGTCACGGCGTCGCGGTCGACGCGGCGCGGTTCGAGGCTGCGGTGGCACAGGCGTCGGCGAACCTGGACGCGCGCGGCGGTGTCTACGATCCCGCGGTGTTCATCGGCTACACGCTGCGGATCATCGAAGCGATGGGCGGATCCGGCGCCGGCGCCGAGGCGGCGGCGCGCGATCTCTACGATGCCTGGTCGTCGTGCCACCACTTCACGCTGTACGAGGAAGTCCCCGACGTGCTGCGCGATCTCCGCCAATCGGGTTACACGATCGGCCTGATCTCCAACACCCAGCGGTCGCTCGCCACGTTCGAGGAGCACTTCGAGCTGCACGGGCTGTTCGACGTCTCGATCTCGTCGGCCGAGCACGGCTACATGAAGCCGCATCGCTCGATCTTCGAGGCCGGCCTGCGCCGCGCCGGCGTCGCCGCGGCGGAAGCGGTGATGGTCGGCGACAGCGTGCCGCACGACATCGCCGGCGCGCTCTCGCTCGGGATGCGCGGCGTGCTGGTCGTGCGGTCCGGGCTCTCGAAAGGGGCGCCGCCGGAGGTGCCGGTGATCCATTCGCTGCGCGAGCTGCCGGCGCTCCTGTGATCATCCGCGATCTGACGACGATCGACGACTGCCGCGCGGTCGCGGCGCTCGAGCGGGAGATCTGGGGCTACACCGACGCCGAAGACGTCGTGCCGCCGCCGGTGCTGATCGTGTCGATCAAGCGCGGCGGCATCCTGCTCGGGGCGTTCGACGGCGCCGGCGTCATGCAGGGCTTCGTCTATTCCATTCCTTCGATCAAGGACGGCCGGCTGGCGCAGTGGTCGCACATGCTGGGCGTCGTGCCAGGGGCGCGCGACGGCGGGCTTGGCTTCCGCCTCAAGCTGGCGCAGCGCGACCGGGCGCTCGCCATGGGCATCGATCTGATCGAGTGGACCTACGATCCGCTGCAGGCGCTGAACGCGCACCTCAACTTCGCGCGGCTCGGCGTCGTCGTCGAGGAGTACGAAGAGAACATCTACGGCGGGTCGAGCAGCCCGCTGCACAGCGGATCGCCGACCGATCGCTTCGTCGCCGAGTGGAAGCTGACGGCGCCGCACGTCGAGCGGCGGCTCGCGGCGCGCGGCGTGGGGCTGATCCGCGACGCGGCGATCGTCACCGCGCCGCTGATCAATCCGTCACGCCAGGCGAAGCAGTGGCTGGCGCCGGGCGCCGCCGATCTGACGGCTGACGCGCCGCGGCTGCTGGTCGAGATTCCGGTCGACTACCCGGCGATGCAACAGCAGGAGCCGGCGCTCGCGCTCGACTGGCGCATGGCCACCCGCGCGATCTTCGAGCACTACTTCGCCCGCCACTACCGCGTGGTCGATTTCTTTCTGTCCCGCGCGTCCGGACGCGGCCAGTATCTCGTCGTTCGCACCTAGTCTGCGCGCCAGCCGCTTCCCGTAACGCGGCTTACCGGCTCCGTAAGCGCGAGCCGCGATCGCACCTCCCGTTTCTCTTTTCTGCCGTGCAGATCAGGCGCCTACCGAGTGGCGCCGGAATTTGCATGGCTCAGGACTCGAGCGTCTGCGCGATGGCCGCCAGGTGGTGGTAACTGTGGCGCACGGCGTGATCTTCGAGCATGAACTGGCAGGTGACGGGCGCGTCCGCGTACAGCGACGCCGGCGCCGCGCGATCGAGCTCCTCGTCGCTGAGCGCGCGGATCGCAGCCGCGGCTGCGGCACTGTTGCGCGCCAGCAGATCGAGCGTCGCCGCCTTCGCCGCTCCGTCGTGTTCGGCGGCATGCGCGCCGTTCATCGCGTGGATGTCGTTCCAGGTGACGCCGGTGATCGGCGATCCCGCGGCCAGCTTCTGTGCGAGCTGGATCTCGATGGGATAAACGCTCGCGACGTGGTGCACCACGACGCCGATGCGGCGGCCGTCGCCGCGGATGCGCGAGCGCCACTGCGCGTCGGTGAGCGAGGCGGCCAGCGCGGCGAGCGCGCGGGCGCCCGCTTCGAGGCGCTCGGCGAGCGCGCCGGCGCGGCGCGAGGTCTGAGGGGTAGTGGCGGGAAGGTGTGCAGCGATGTCGATCATGAATGAATCCTCGGGAACGGGGACCGGGTGCGTCATTGCGCGGTCCGATGCCGACGATACGAGACGGTCGGGCGTGAGGGCCATGCGCGGGCGTCCGGGATCGTTCGCCGCGCGTCCGCCAATGGCGCGCGCATGCCCGATCGTCCGCGCCGCTCGTCCGCGCGTCCGCGGGAGCGGCCGTGCAGACTGACGTCCTCTCCGACGTCCTGCGCGCCGTCCGCATGACCGGCGCGGTGTACTTCGATTTCGAACTGCGCTCGCCGTGGGTCGTGGAGGCGCCCCGGTCGCGCGAGATCGTCGGACAGGTGATGCCTGGCGCCCAGCGCCTGATCGAGTTCCATCTCATCGCCCGGGGATCCGGGTGGGGCCACGCCATCGGCGATCCTCCCGAGCGCCTGCGGGAGGGAGACGTGCTCGTCTTTCCGCACGGCGACGCGCATGTCCTCGCGAGCGCGCCCGGCCTGCGCGCGGCGCCGGACATGCAGGCCTTCGCCCGGAGGTCGACGCCGCTGCCGATGTTCTACGAGCTGGGCGGATCGGGCGGCGAGCGGGCGCGCATCGTGTGCTGTTTCCTCGGGTGCGACGACCAGCCCTTCAACCCGCTGCTGGACGCGTTGCCCTCCGTCGTGCACCTGTCGTCCGGCCGTTCCGACGCGGACGCCGAGCCGCTCGGCACCCTGCTGGTCATGGCGGCGAAGGAAGCGCGGAGCACGCGCGCCGGCCGCGAGAACGTCCTCGCCCGGCTGTCCGAGCTGTTGTTCGTCGAAACGATCCGCCGCCATCTCGAGACGCTGCCGCCCGGAGCCGGATGGCTCGCGGGACTGCGGGATCCGACGATGGCGCGGGCCCTCGGCGCGCTGCACGCCGAGCCCCATCAGCGGTGGACCGTGGAACGCCTCGCGCGGGCGGTCGGACTGTCCCGGTCGGTGCTCGCGCAGCGCTTCACGGAGATGATCGGCCGGCCGCCGATGCAGTACCTCGCGCTGTGGCGGATGCAGCTCGCCTCGCGCCTGCTGCTCGATCGGCAGCCGATCGCCGCGGTTGCGAGCGCCGTCGGCTATGAATCAGAAGCGGCGTTCAGCCGCGCCTTCAAGCGCCTCGTCGGCCTCCCGCCGGCGAGCTGGCGCCTCGTACGGCCGTCGTACGACCTCTGTCCTGGCGCTGTGCCTGTCCGCGATGGTGCCGCCCTCCGCACACTGGAGGCATGCTCAGGTGGAACGACGACATGAACACGGCACGGGCCAGCGGACTCGACGGCATCGTGGTCGCGCACACGGAACTGAGCGATGTCGACGGCGAACACGGCCGGCTGGTCATCCGAGGCTGCAGCGTCGAGGATCTGGCGGGGCGCGCCACGTTCGAAGATCTCTGCGGCCTGGTGTGGACGGGCGAGTGGCCATCGGCGGGCGTCGGCGGTGACCTGCGCGCAGCGCTGGCGACTGGAAGGCGCGACGCGTTCGCGCGTCTGAACTCCCTGGGCGCGGCGCTCGACGCCGGCGACGGCATGGACGCGCTGCGAGCCGCCGTCGGCCAGCTCACCGCGGCCGATCCGGCCATAGATCGTCTGCAGGTGACCGCCGCGATTCCCGTGTTCGCCGCCGCATGGGCCCGCCGCCAGGCCGGCCAGCCGGTTGTCCCGCCGCGACCGGAACTCTCGCACGCCGCCGACTACCTGCAGATGCTGACCGGCCGCCTGCCGGGCGCGTCTCACGCGGCCGCGCTGGATGCCTACTTCGCCTGCGTGGTCGATCACGGGATGAACGCCTCGACCTTCGCCGCGCGGGTAGTGGCGTCGACCGGCGCGGACCTCGTCAGCGCGGTCGTCGCGGGCATCTGTGCGCTGAAGGGGCCGCTGCACGGCGGCGCTCCCGGGCCGGTGCTGGACATGCTCGACGCCATCGGCCGTCGCGAAAGCGTCCGGGCGTGGCTGGAAGCGGAGCTCGCCGCCGGACGCCGGATCATGGGCATGGGGCACCGCATCTATCGCGTCCGCGACCCGAGGGCCGCGGCGCTCGAGCGCGTGACGTCGTCGCTCGAGCGCAGCCACGCGGACGATCGGCGCCTCGCGCTCGCGCGCGCCGTCGAGCAGGAGGCCGAGCGCCTCCTCGCCGAACGGTACCCCGCGCGCGGCCTGCGCGCGAACGTCGAGTTCTACACGGCGATCCTGCTGGACGCGCTGGGCATTCCGCGCTCGCTCTTCTCGGCCACGTTCGCGGTGTCGCGCGTGGTCGGATGGTGCGCGCACGTCGATGAGCAGCGCCGCGCCGGCCGACTGATACGGCCCGCCTCCGTCTATGTCGGCGCCGCCGCGGCGGCGCCCGGCGCGCGGCCAATTTCCTGATGGATTCCTCAGCCGTCGACCCGTACAGCGCCGCGTACGAGTCCTGTGCGGGTGCTGTGGGTGGTCCCTCGCGGGCGCCGAGTTCAGACTCGCCTCATGTCCGACGCCGCTATCGCGTTCGCTCCGAGCCCGGCGCACGGCGCAGGGCCGCACTTCTCCCGCTTCGGCCTCGTCGGCCGGAGCCGCGCCATCGGCGAGGTGGTCCGGCGGATCGACCTGGTGTCCGCATCCAGCAGCACCGTGTTGATCACCGGCGAGACCGGCACCGGTAAAGAGCTGGTCGCCCGCGCCATCCACCAGCGCAGCGCGCGACGCGCCATGCCGTTTGTCAGCGTCAACTGCGCCGCGATTCCCGACACGCTGCTCGAATCCAATCTCTTCGGGCACGTGCGCGGCGCGTTCACCGACGCCACCTCCACCAAGCGCGGACGCTTCTCGCTCGCCGACCGCGGCTCCATCTTCCTCGACGAGATCGGGACGATGAGCGGCGGACTGCAGGCCAAGCTGCTGCGCGTCCTGCAGGAGCGGGAAGTCGAGCCGCTCGGCGCCGAGCGGGCCGAGCGCGTCGACGTCCGGGTGATCGCCGCCACCAACCGCGACCTGCACCAGCTCGTGGAAGAGGGCAGGTTCCAGGCCGACCTGTTCTACCGGCTGCTCGTCGTCCCCATCGTCGTGCCGCCGCTGCGCGAGCGCGCCGACGACATTCCGATGCTGGTCGACCATTTCGTCGAGAAGCACGCGGCCCGCAATCACAAGCCGATCGCGGCCATCGAAGACGGCGTCATCGCCACGCTCCAGGGCTATCACTGGCCGGGCAACGTGCGGCAGCTGGAGCACACCATCGAGCGCGCGGTGGTGCTGACGACCGGCACGGTGATCGCGCGCGACGTGGTCACCATCGAAGCCAGGACGCCGGCGGCGGGCGCCGGAGCGCTGTCGCTGAACCTGCAGCAGAACGTCGAGCGGGTCGAACGGGACACGATCCGCCGCGCACTCGAGATGTCCCCGTTGAAACGGCAGGCGGCGACGCTGCTCGGGATCAGCCCGCGCGCGCTCACCTATTACCTCGCCAAGTACCCCCTGATTGGCAGGGGGGATTCATCTGAGATTCGGAAGGAGCACTGATGTCGAGAACAGGTCTTTCACTGTTGGCTGTCGCCCTCATCACCGGAGCGATCACCGCCGCGCCGCGGCTGCATGCCGCCGCAGGCTTGGTGCACGACGAGCAGATCGAACAGGAGCAGGACGGAGGGGCCGGGCTCTCCAGGCTGGTTGAGAAGGTGCGCGAAGCGACCGAGCCGTTCCGCCAGAGCGTTCCTCCCGGCTACCAGCAGTTCCTCGGCTGCGTGAGCGGCCCGGAGGCCGGCGCCATGGGCGTTCACTTCGTGAACTTCGAGCTGGTGGACGGCAAGGAGCCCGACGCCGCCAAGCCGGAGGCGTTGATCTACGAGGTCGAGAACGGCCGCGCCCGCCTCGTCGGCGTCGAGTTCATCGTCCCGGCCGAAGCGTGGGATGCGGCGCACGGCAATCCGGCAACTCCGCCGGAGCTCGAAGGCCAGGTGTTTCACTTCGTCGCGAGCCCGAACCGGTTCCGGCTGCCGGCGTTCTACGAGCTGCACGTGTGGGCATGGCGCGACAATCCCAAGGGCACGTTCGCGGACTTCAACCCGCGCGTCTCATGCGATCGGCGGTAACGGGAAGGACCGGGACGTTCGCGCGCGCCGCGGTGCTGCTGCTGCTCGCGGCACGCGCGGCGGCCGGTCCGCTGCCATCCACGGATCCGCTCGAGCACTTCACGATCGACATCTGCCTGCGCCTCCCTCGATCGATCCCGCCGCAGATCGCGCCGCTGCTGAAGAGCGAAGTGGAGGCGATCTGGGCCCCGTACAGCGTGCGGCTGCAATGGGCGGCGGACGGGAACGGCTCGGACGCGCCGCGCGCCCTGTCGCTCGATGCCAGCGTCGAGCGCGACTTCCAGCAGCACTCGCGGACCGGATGGCCGATGACCCTGGGAGAAGCGGCGCTCGGCGGCGATCTCGGCGCGGCGCATCCGATCCGTGTGTCGTTCGACGCCACCGAGCAGGTGCTGGCCGACCGGTCCGGCCGCCCGGCACCGCCCGGCATGGTGCGCGACGCGGAGATGGCGCTTGCGCTCGGACGGGTGCTCGCCCACGAGATCGGTCACGTGCTTCTCGGGCCGCCGTTCCACGACCGCGACGGCCTGATGCGCGCGTCGTTCCGGCCCGGCGAGCTGGCGGAGCCGGATCGCGCGCCCTTTCAACTGACCTGCAGCGGCGTGGTGCGCCTCAGAAACCGCCTGCGCGCGCTTGCGCGGGAGCCGCTGCTCGATTATCCCGTCGCGCCGTGCATACGGCCCGAGACAACGACGCGATCGCCTGAGCGTCGGGCTGGCGCGAAGACAGGCGTCGACGAAAAAAGGCAAGAGGAGAGACATCGATGATGAGACCAGTCGCCGGCCTGCCGGCCGTGCCCGCGGTGCCGACATGCTGACGTTGTCGCCGGAAATGCAGGTACTGAAGACGCGCCTCAAGGCCACGTGGGAGTCGGGCGACTACGGCGTGTTCGCCAGGTTCCTGGAGAAAGGGGCGCTGGAGTTCTTCGATCGGCTCGCGCTTCAGCCGGGCACGCAGCTGCTCGACGTCGCCTGCGGCGCCGGTCAACTGCTGCTGCCGGCGGCGCGGCGCGGCATGCACGCGACCGGCCTCGATCTCGCGTCGAACCTGGTGCGCCAGGCGCGGGCGAGAGCGGCGCAGTACGGCTTGGACGTTCGGGTCGATGAAGGAGACGCCGAGGATCTCCCCTACGCGGACGCGTCGTTCGACGTCGTGATCAGTCTGATCGGCGCGATGTTCGCGCCGCAGCCGGAGCTGGTCGCCCGCGAGATGAGCCGCGTCTGCCGGCCGGGCGGCCGCATCGTCATGGGCAACTGGACGGCCACCGGACACGTCGGACAGATGTTCGCCGTCATCGCTCGCCACGTGCCGCCGCCGTCCGCGCCGTCGCCGCTCCTGTGGGGCAGTGAGACGACCTGCCGGCAGCGGTTCGGCGCGGCCGTAACCGATCTGACCGCCACCCGGCGCACGTATCCGCTCGAATATCCGTTCTCGCCGCGCGAGGTCGTCGACTTCTTCGTCGAGTATTACGGTCCCGCGGCGCGCGCGTTCGCGTCCCTGAGCGGCGAGCGGCGCAAGCTTCTGCACGACGAGCTGACGGCGCTGTGGAGCAGCAACAACACCGCCGGCGACGGGACGACGATGGTGTACGCCGAGTACATCGAAGTCGGCGCGACGAGGCGGTGAGATGCGCGGCGATGGCGAGATGAAGGATCAGCCGGTATCGTTCGCGGCGCGACTGAAGGCGCTCCGGGAGGCGGCGGGGTTCACGCAGGAGGAACTCGCGACGATCGCCGGACTGTCGGTTCACGCGGTCAGTGCGCTGGAGCGCGGACAGCGGCGGCGGCCCCAGCTCGATACCGTTCGGGCACTGGCGGACGCGCTGGATCTCGCCGCGGAGACCCGCGACGCGCTGTTTGCGAGCGCGCGTCCCGCCCCGGTGCCGAGTGCCGCCGACGATCTCGGCCCGGCGCTGCTGCCGACCCCGGTCACCACGTTCCGAGGGCGCGAGAGCGATGTCCCCGTGCTGCGCGACTGGCTCGCCCGCCCGGACGTGCGGCTGATCACGCTGGTCGGTCCCGGCGGCGTCGGCAAGACGCGTCTCGCGCTGGAGGTCGCGCGGGGCATCGTCGAGGATCGGTCCAGCCGCGTGGTGTTCACGCCGCTGGCCGCGATTCGCGATCCCGGACTGGTGGCCTGCGCGATAGCCGAGGCCCTGGGGCTGGCCGACCTGAGCGCGACCGATCTGTCGCAGCGCGCGCGCGCGGCCTGCGACGGCCGCCCGACACTGCTGGTCCTCGACAACCTCGAACAGGTGCTCGACGCCGCGCCGCTCGTCGCGGAACTCCTGGCGTCGGTGCCCGTGCTGCGCATCCTGGCAAGCAGCCGCGCGCCGCTGCGCATCCGGGGCGAGCGCCAGTATCCGGTCGCGCCGCTCACCCTGCCGGAGCGAGCCGAGACGATGTCCGCGGCGGAACTGCTGCGCGTGCCAGCCGTGCGGCTGTTCCTGGAGCGGGTGCGCGATGCGCAGCCGGAGTTCTCCCTCACCGCCGCGACCGCGCCGGTGATCGCCGCCATCTGCCGCCGGCTCGACGCGCTGCCCCTGGCGCTGGAGCTGGCCGCGCCGTGGCTGAAAGTCCTCTCGGCCGAGGACCTGGCGCACCGGCTCGAGCGCAACCCGCTGCTCTCGATCGCCGAGCCGCGCGATCGCCACGAGCGGCACCAGACCATCGATGCGACGGTCGAATGGAGCTACCAGCTGCTCGACCGCGAAACGCGGCGCGCGCTGCGCCGCGTCAGCGTGCTGCCCGGCCGGTTCTCGATGGACGCGGCCGCGGCCGTGCTCGCCGAGCCCGGGCGTTCCTGCTGCGGCGGCGACGTCCTCGGACTGGTCGCCGCGCTCGTCGACAAGAGCCTCGTCCTCCGCGCGACGAGCCGCGTTCCGGCGCGGCCGGTGTACCGCAGCCTCGAAACCGTCCGCGCGTATGGCGCACGCGAGCTGGCCGCGTCGAACGAGTTCGAGGGCGCCATGGAAGGACTCACCCGGTACTGCGTGAACGAAGCAGCCGTTGCGTTTCAGGGACTCGTCGGCCCGGGCCAGGCAGAATGGCTCCACCGCGTCGAAGAGGATCTCGAGAATTACCGCGCGGCGCTGGTGTGGCTGCTCGATCGCCGCCGCGGCGCCGACGTGGCGATCATCGCCTGGGGCCTGCTGCTCTACTGGGTGATTCGCGGCAGGGCGTCGGAAGGGTTGTGGTGGTACGAGGCGGCGCTCCGGCTGTCTCCCCTGCCGCGCGCCGAACAGGCGCAGGCGCTCACCGGCGCGGCGGTGATGCGGCTTCTCCAGGGGGACAGCCAACGCGCCCGATCGGCGCTCTCGGTGGCCGCGGGCCTGCTCGACGCCGCCGACGTGGATCCGATCGTGCGGGCCAAGGCTGCCGACGTCTTCGCGCGCGTCGAGTTCGATGCCGGCAATCTCAGCGCGGCGCGCGCGTGGTTCGCGCGTGCCGCGGCAGGGTTCAGCGCGCTCGATGCCGCGTGGGGGACCGGCAACGCGCTGGTCGGACTCTCGGCGGTCGCGATCGAGATGGGTGACGCGCGTGAAGCGGAACGCCTGCTGGACGACGCGGCCTCGGCGCTCGAACAGGCGGGCCCCTGGTTCGTCGCGCGCGCCTTGTGCATGCGCGCCGTACTGGCGGTGCGGGTCCAGGCGGCCGACCAGGCGCTGAAGCTGGTCCGTCAGAGTCTGACGCGTATCCGCGACCTTCACGACAAGTCCGCCTTCGTGCACGTCACGGTGCCGCTCGCCGCCGCCGCGGCGCTGAGAGGGGAACATCTCTGGGCGGCGCGCATCCTCGGAGCGCAGAGCATCGTCGCCGAACGCAGCGGCGCGGCGATCGTGATGAAACCCGTGTCCGATTTGTGCGCGCAGGTCACGCGGGAGGTTCGCGCACGGCTCGGTCCCGATCGGTGGACCTGGGCCCATG
Source organism: Vicinamibacterales bacterium (assembly GCA_035699745.1). Taxonomy (NCBI): domain Bacteria; kingdom Pseudomonadati; phylum Acidobacteriota; class Vicinamibacteria; order Vicinamibacterales; species Vicinamibacterales bacterium. The sequence goes on along the minus strand of DASSPH010000074.1, from coordinate 44,145 downwards.
CCTCGGGGCGCGAGACGTCGATCGACACGCTCCTGCACGACATCGACGGCGCGCTGGCGGGCGGCGGGTGTGTCGGCGAGCAGCCCGTGCCGGTCAGCGCCGGACCGTGACGCGGGGGATCACCCCGGCGGCCAGGTCAGGCCGCGGCCGGCGAGCACGTGCAGGTGGATGTGAAAAACGGTCTGGCCGGCTTCAGCGTTGGTGTTGAACACGGTGCGGAAGCCGCGGTCGGCGTAGCCGCGCTCGCGGGCGACGGCGGCCGCCCGGCGGACCATCTCCCCGACGATCCCATCGTCGGCCGCCGACAGGTCGTTCAGCGTCGCGATGTGACGCTTCGGCACGACCAGGGCATGGAGCGGCGCCTGCGGGTTGATGTCGTTGAACACGAGCAGCCGCTCGTCCTCATGAATCACGGACGCCGGAATCTCCTTGCGGATCACGCGGCAGAACAGGCAATCGCTCATGCCGTGAACATATCACTGCGGCGCGAACACCATCGTCCGGGTGATCCGCTGGAGATCCTGGCGGGTGTGATCCAGCCGCAGCCGCGCCGCGTCGGCGAGCTCGGTCACCGGATCGGCCTGATGCTGGCCGATCTCGATCACCAGTCTGCCGTTCTGCGTCAGGCGCTGCCGCGCCGCCGGCAGCAGGCGGCGGTAGACCTCGAGGCCATCGTCGCCGGCGAAGAGCGCGACGTGCGGCTCGTGATCGCGGACTTCGGGCGGCAGCGCCGCCGCGTCGCGGCGGGCGACGTACGGCGGGTTCGAGACGATGAGATCGGCGCGGGCGCTGACGCCGTCGAGCAGATCGGCGGCGCGAAAGGCGATGCGCGCGGCGACGTGATGGCGCTGCGCGTTGCGCCGGGCGACCGCGAGGGCCGCCTCCGAGATGTCGGTGGCGACGACGTCGGCGCCGCCGAATTCACGCGCCAGGACGACCGCGAGGCAGCCGCTGCCGGTGCAGACGTCGATCACGGTCGCCGGCGGCGGACCGCCGCCGAACGCGACCAGCGCCTCTTCGACGATCAGTTCGGTCTCGGGCCGCGGCACGAGCACCTCGGGGGTCACCTCGAACGCCAGTCCCCAGAATTCGCGCTCGCCGAGGATGTAGGCGACCGGCTCGCGGGCGGCGCGGCGCGCGACCAGCGCCGGATACGCGGCGGCGAACTCCGCCGGCGCCTCTTCGCGGCGGCGCGCCACGAGCGCCGCGCGATCCCAGCCGAGCACGTGCCGTGCGAGCAGGTCCGCGTCGAGCCCGGCCTCCGGCGGCGCCACGCCCGCGCTCTCGAGCGCGCGGCGGGCGGCGGCGAGGTGCTCAGCGATTGTCATCAGGCGACGCGTCGGCGGTGGTGAGGTCCCTGAGCTTCTCCGAGTTGAAGTGGGTGGTCGCGGCGTCGATCAACTGATCGAGCTCTCCCTCGAGCGCGGCGTCGAGCTGGTGCATGGTGAAGCCGATGCGGTGATCGGTGACGCGGTTCTCCTTGAAGTTGTAGGTGCGGATCTTCTCGGAGCGCTCGCCGGTGCCGACCTGCGACCGCCGGTCCCTGGCGATCGCGTCCTGCTGTTTCTGCAGCTCCAGCTCGTAGAGACGCGAGCGCAGGACCTTCATCGCTTTCGCACGGTTCTTGATCTGCGACTTCTCGTCCTGCTGCGAGACGACCAGCCCGGTGGGAAGGTGGGTGATGCGGACCGCCGAGTAGGTGGTGTTGACGCTCTGGCCGCCGGGACCGCTCGAGCAGAACGTGTCGATGCGGAGATCCTTGTCGTTGATCTGGATGTCGACGTCCTCGGCCTCGGGCAGCACGGCGACGGTCGCGGTCGACGTGTGAATCCGGCCGCTGGCCTCGGTCTGCGGCACCCGCTGCACCCGGTGCACGCCGCTCTCGTATTTCAGCCGGCTGTAGACGTTGCGCCCCGAGATCAGGGCGATCACTTCCTTGATGCCGCCGGCGCCGCTCTCGCTGGTCGACATCAGCTCGACCTTCCAGCCGTTGCGCTCGGCGTAGCGCGTGTACATGCGGAACAGATCGGCGGCGAACAGCGCCGCCTCGTCGCCGCCGGTGCCGGCGCGGATCTCGAGGATGATGTTCTTGGCGTCGTTGGGATCCTTGGGGATGAGCAGGATCTTGATCTCGCCGAGCAGCGCCTCGCGCCGGGCGGTGAGCTGCGCCATCTCCTGTTCGGCGAGCTCGCGCATGTCGGGGTCCTGCAGCATCTGCTCGGTCGCCTCGATCTCGGCGAGGACGTCCTTGTACTCGCGGAACTTGTCGACGAGCGGCTGCATGTCCGAGAGCGCCTTGGAATGGCTCCGGAACCGCGCGTTGTCGGCCTGGACGGCGGGGTCCGCCATCTCGGCCATCATCTGCTCGTACTTGCTCTCGACCGACAGTAGTTTCTCGTACATGGTGTTGGCCGACCGCGGTCAGCCGCCGGACACCGGCGGCAGGAACGCGACCTCGTCCCCGTCTTTCAGTCGCGCCGACAGCTGCGCGTACTCCTCGTTCACGGCGCAGGCGACGTTGCGCGTGTAGTCGCCCATCGGCGGAAACTCGCGCACCAGCAGCCGCCACGCGTCCGAGGCGGTGGCGCCGTCCGCCACCTCGCGCGCCAGCTCCCCCGCACCCGCCATCTCGCGGAGCCGGGCGAACAGACGAATCCTCACGTGCATGCGCGTTCCAGCGCCGCCTGGCGCGCCGCCTCGTCGGCGGGATCGGCGGTGGCCCCTTCGATCCACACCTCGCCGCCGTCGAAATGCTCGTGCTTCCAGATCGGCGCGATCTGCTTGATCCGCTCGATCGCGTAGCGGCACGCCGCGAAAGCGTCGGCGCGGTGCGGCGACGCCGCGGCAATCGCCACGCTGGCGTCGCCGATCGCGACCCGGCCGGTGCGATGGTGAATCGCGAGCCGCGCGCCCGGCCAGTGATCCGCGGCTTCCCGCGCGATCTGCTCGAACGCCTTCAGCGCCAGCGGCTCGAACGCCTCGTACTCGAGCCACAGCACGCGGCGGCCGGCATTGTGGTCGCGGACCAGCCCGACGAACGCGGCGACCGCGCCATCGCTGTCCCGCGCCACCGACGCCGCGACCGCGGCGGGATCGAGCGCGGCGCCCGTCACCACGAACCCGGCAGCCGGCGGCATGATTTCAGTATACCCGCCAGAAATGATTGAGCGGACCGTGCCCCGCGCCCAGCCCCGGCGCATGGCGGATTGCGCCTTCGAGATACGTGCGCGCCCAACGGACGGCGTCCTCGATGCCCCGGCCGAGCGCGAGCTGCGCCGCGATGGCAGAGGCGAAGGTGCAGCCCGTGCCGTGCGTGTGCGGCGTCTGGATCCGTGGTCCGCGCACCGTGAACACCTCGCCGTCCCCGTGCAGCACGAGGTCCACCACGTCGCCGCCGGTCGCCGCGGAATCCAGGTGTCCTCCCTTGATGATTACGACGCGCGGGCCGAGCTCGCGGATCCGCACCGCCGCCTGGAACATGTCCGCCTCGGCCGCGATGCGCACCCCGGAGAGCACCTCCGCCTCGGGAACGTTCGGGGTCACCACCTCCGCCAGCTTCAGCAGGTGCGCCTTGATCGCCCCCACCGCATCCTGCCGCAGCAACCGATCCCCGCCTTTGGCGATCATCACCGGGTCGACGACGAGCTGCGGCAGATCGAGCGCTTCGATGGCGGCCGCGACCGCTTCGACAATCGCGGCCGTCGCCAGCATGCCGGTCTTCACCGCATCAGGCGCCAGGTCGCCGGCGACCGCTTCGATCTGCGCGATGACGAGATCGGTGGAGACCGGCTCCCACGCGGTGACGCCGAGCGTGTTCTGCGCCGTGATGGCGGTGATCGCGGACGTTCCGTAGACCCCGGCAGCCGCGAACGTCTTGAGGTCCGCCTGGATGCCGGCGCCGCCGCCCGAGTCGCTGCCCGCGATTGTCAGTGCCGTAGCCATACGGTACAATTCCGGCCCATGAATACTCCCGTGCTCCTGGATGTGGTGTCGAGCCGCGCCGATCTGTCGCGCGCGATCCGCGCCGCCGCGGTGCTGTTCGTGACCGTGCTCACGATCGCCGCCGCGCAGGTGAGCATCCCGCTGCCGTTCACCCCGGTCCCCTTCACGCTGCAGCCGATGGTCGTGCTGCTCGGCGGTGCCGCACTCGGGGCGCGTCTCGGGATGAGCGCGCAGGTGCTCTATCTCGCGCTCGGCATCGCCGGCCTCCCGGTCTTTGCCGCATCACCCATTCTGCCGCAGGGATTCGCCCGGCTGCTTGGCCCGACCGGCGGCTACCTGATGACCTATCCGATCGCCGCTCTCGTCACCGGCTACCTCGCGCAGCGGGGCCTCGACCGCCGCTATCTCACGTCGGTGCTCGCCATGGTCGCGGGGCTCTCGATCATCTTCACCGGCGGCGTGCTCTGGCTCGCGTTCGGCGGCCACGTGGGTCTCGCCACCGCGGTGCGCACGGGACTGCTTCCGTTCATTCCCGCCGACATCGTCAAAGTCATGCTCGCTGCCACCGTGCTGCCGGCGGCGTGGCGATTCCTGCGCTGACAGCTGCCAGCTTCCGGCTTCCGGCTATTTGATGTAGCCCAGGCTGCGCAGCCGATCGATCATCTCGTGATCGAGCGGCTTGCCTGTTCGCGGTCCGCGCGCCGCCGACGGAGGCGAATACCGCTCGACGAAGCGTGGCGGAAATCGGCGGGTGAACTCCGCCGGGAACAGGAATTCCGCCGGTGCGCCGGGCAGCTCGCGGCTCAGCGGCACGCCCAGGGCGAACGCAATGGTTGGTGCGATGTCGACCGGTTCGATGGACGCCAGGACGTCGGCCGGCTCCGCCGCGTTGGTGAGCGCGACATTGCCGCGCGCGCGCGTGGATACGCGCCCGGGCTGCAGGATGCGCATGACCATCAGCGACGGGTCATCCTGCGGCACGAGCGGCGCCAGCGCACGATCGAGAAACGAATAGTAACGGCGCAGCGCGTCGAGCCGCGCCGCGAGGACGGACGGTGTCGCGCCGACGCCGGACAGCAGCGCATGCTGCGCGATGTCCAGTCCGGGAAGATAGATCACATCCAGGTCGCGCGGCGGCCCGGGCAGCGCCTGGAAGATGCCGATCACCGTCGCATCCAGCTCCGCCGACCGGATCAGCGTCCGGCGCACGTCGTCGTCGCTGAGGCCGTCGAACTGGAGATGCGCCTCGTCCCGCGCCCGGCTCCTGATGCCCGGCCACGCCGCCTGCAACGTGTCATAGAGCGGGGCAGGCGCGATCTCCGCGTCCAGCGGCCCCCCCTGCTCGAGTCGCAGTACCGCGCGATCGCTGATCACGATGCCGCTCTCGGCCGCCGCCGGCCACGTCGCCCACCAGTTCACCACCGCGGTGCGCAGCCCCGCGTCCGCGGCGACTTCCCAGAAGGTCTTGACGCGCCGCTCCTCGCGGCTGGCCGCGGCCGGCCTGGTCAACCGCACCACGTCGGTGGCTGACTGCACGAGCCGCCCGATCTGTCCGCTGCCGGGGCTGAGAATGCCGACGAGTCCCGCCACGCGCCGCGTTTCGAGGGCGTGCACGCCATGGACGTCGGGCGGGGTCCCCGTCGCAATGGTCGTCCAGCCCCGCGCCGGATCGGCGAGGTCCTGCGACGCGACCTCGGCGTGCCGTCCCTGATTCGCCGCGCGCAGACCCGCCGCCGACTCGGGCGACAGCGAGGTATCGAAGCCGTCGATCGCGATGACGCGGAGTCGCTTGCCCGTCGGAACCACGGTCAGCGGAGAGGTGGCGGAGGCCGTCGCCGCTTCGCTCGCGGTCACGATCAGGAGCGCCGCCGCGCCGGCGAACGCCAGGGCGCCTCCGGCCAGGACGACACGCCAGGAGCGCGCGCCGACCGGCGGCAGGTGCGCCGAGGGTCCCGCGGCGGACGCGAGCACGGCCAGCGTTGCGATCCGCTGCGCGTGGCCGAGCAGCAGGCTGATCGCGACGGCGAGCACCAGCGCCGAGGCGGTCCACGCCGGCGCGCTCCAGCCGAATCCGGCGCTGGCGTTGCGCCACCACAGCGTCAAGTACACGAGAGTGGCCAGCGTGGTGATCCCTGCCGCGGCGCGCGCCGCGCGCGGGCCGCGGCGGTCGAATGGCCCCGCACCGAGCCGCGCGAACGCGACCGTCGCAATCATGACGAGAAACGTCAGCGCGCCGACCGCCAGCCAGAAGATGACGGCGAGGTAGAGCGCCATGACGGCAGCATCGCGAACGCCGCTGATCAGTCCCGGCAGCCGCGCGCCGACGCCAATCGCCGCCGCCGGCCCGAGCAGAAGGCCGCCGAGCACGCCGACCCGCAGCGCCAGACGGAACGCGAGCCCCGCCGGCCCGCGCCGATCCTGCGCCGGCCCGAGCACGAAGCGGTCGACACCGGCGTCGAGATAGCCGAGCGCGCGAAGCTGCGCCCGCAGCTGGTCAACGCGTGCGTCAGGAACGGACGTCATGCAGAGACATTATCGCGCGGTCAAGGGCGACGCTTGGGGAAGGCCTGGCAGTGTGGCGACCGGGTATCGCCTGCAGCGCGGGATAAGGCTTGATTGCGACGGGCCGACGGGCAGCGGACACGAAGACACCAAGACACAAAGGCACGAAGACCAATCTCGTCTTCTTTGTGAACTTGGTGATCTTCGTGATCTTGATGCCCGCCGCCGTGGCGCGTTTCAGCGTGTCTCGTTTGCAGCGCCGGATAAGGCTTGGCTGCGACGGGCCGACGGCAGCGGACACGAAGACACCAAGACACAAAGGCACGAAGACCCATCTCGTCTTCTTTGTGAACTTGGTGATCTTCGTGATCTTGATGCCCGCCGCGTGGCGCGTCTCGGCGTGTCTCGTTTGCAGCGCCGGACAAGGCTTGACTGCGACGGGCCGACCGACGGCAGCGGACACGAAGACACCAAGACACAAAGGCAACGAAGACCAATCTCGTCTTCTTCGTGAACTTGGTGATCTTCGTGATCTTGATGCCCGCTCGCCGTGGCGCGTTTCAGCGTGTCTCGTTTGCAGCGCCGGACAAGGGCTTGACTGCGACGGGGCCGACGGCAGCGGACACGAAGACACCCAGATCACAGAGAGCACGAAGACCCATCTCGTCTTCTTTGTGAACTTGGTGATCTCTTCGTGATCTTGATGCCCGCCGCCGTGGCGCGTCTCGGCGTGTCTCGTTTGCAGCGCCGGACAAGGCTTGACTGCGACGGGGCCGACGGCAGCGGACACGAAGACACCAAGACACAAAGGCACGAAGACCAATCTCGTCTTCTTTGTGAACTTGGTGATCTTCGTGATCTTGATGCCCGCCGCCGTGGCGCGTCTCGGCGTGTCTCGTTTGCAGCGCCGGACAAGGGCTTGACTGCGACGGGGCCGACGGCAGCGGACACGAAGACACCAAGGCACAAAGGCACGAAGACCAATCTCGTCTTCTTCGTGAACTTGGTGATCTCTTCGTGATCTTGATGCCCGCCGCCGTGGCGCGTTTCAGCGTGTCTCGTTTGCAGCACCGGACAAGGCTTGACTGCGACGGGCCGACGGCAGCGGACACGAAGACACCAACTCGTCTTCTTTGTGAACTTGGTGATCTTCGTGATCGTGGTGCCCGCTCGCCGTGGCGCGTCTCAGCGGGTTTCGTCTGTAAGGTGGCAGAGACGAGACGTGGCGCGTCTCTGCGTGTCTCGTCTACAGCCGCCGCGCCGCCACGAACCGTGACAGCTCGCGCAATCGATCCGCCTTTGCGCCGAATGGCGTCAGCGCGCGATCCGCCGTGTCGCACAGCTCCGCCGCGAGCTGCCGCGCGCCGTCCACGCCGCTGAACGAGACGAAGGTCGTCTTGCGCGCGTCGGCGCGGACCGCCTTCCCCGTCTCCCGCGGATCGCCGGCGACGTCGAGCAGGTCGTCGACGATCTGAAAGGCGAGCCCGAGGTTCTTCGCGTACGCGGAGAGGGCGGCGATCGGCTCCGCCGCCGCGCCGGCGGTCAGGGCGCCGCAGACGGCCGCGGCGACGAACAGCGCGCCGGTCTTGCCGCGGTGGATCCGTTCGAGCGTCTCGAAATCGATCGGACGACTGGTCGCCGCGAGATCCAGCGCCTGGCCGCCGATGAGTCCCGACGGGCCGACGGCATCGGAGATGCGGGACGTCATCGCGACCGCGAGCGCCGGCTCGTAGGCGCGCGCGATCGACCCGTAGGCCAGATTCAGCAGGCCGAACGCGGCGAGGATCGCGACGGATTCCCCGAATTCCAGATGGTTGGCGCGGCGCCCTCGCCGCAGCGGCGCATCGTCCATCGACGGCAGGTCGTCGAGAATCAGCGAAGACGCGTGGACCAGCTCGATCGCCGCCGCGGCGGGCACCGCCGGCGCGGCATGTCCGCGGCACAGCTCCGCGCAGAGCAGCACCAGGCCGGCGCGCACCTGCTTCGACGGTGCCAGGGCGGTGTAGGCCATGGATCGTTCGACCGCGCTCTCGCCGCTTCCGACCAGGCGCTCGATCTCGGCGAGGACCGGCCGCTGGTACTCCGCCAGGAAGGCCGGGACACTCATTTCGGCGGGATGCCGAACGTGAGCATGTACTGGTAGCGCAGGAATGTAGGGCGATGGCGGAGCTCGAGCCCGGCGGCCTTGGCGTCGGCGATCACTTTCTCCGGATCGACGCGCATCTCCATCGCGGGCCCGGGTCCGCCGCCATCCTTCTTGTAGTTGACGATGCCGAGCACGCCGTGCGGCTTCAGCGCGCGCGCGACGTTGCGCAGCAGCGTGACCGGGTGCTCGACCTCGTGGTACGCGTCGACCATCAGCGCCGCGTCGAGCGATGACGGCCGCAGTTTCGGATCCACCGGCGTCCCCAGGACCGTCTCCACGTTCTTGAGCTGCTCGCGCGCCATCCGGCGCCCGATCGCATCGATCATCTGCGGCTGGATGTCTTCGGCGTACACGCGTCCGTTCGGCCCGACGCGGCGCGCCAGCCTCACCGTGAACCAGCCCCCCCCGGCGCCGAGGTCGGCGACGACGCTGCCTTCGCCGATCTGGAGGGCGTCCATGATCTGATCGGGGCGCTGATACGCGTCGCGATCGGGGCCCTCGAGCTGCCCGAGGTCCTCGGGCGGGAACAGCCGCACGTGCTGGGCCGCGGCGCCGGCGCCGCCGGCGAGCAGGAGCGCGAGCAGGACGGCGGCCCGGACCTGCATTACGCCTTCCTGGTCGATCCGGGAATCCCCGGCGAGGTCATCGCCTCGGGCGACAGGATCTGCTGCAGCTCGTCGTCGGGCATCAGCTTGCGCTCGCGGACGATGTCGGCGATCGATCGTCCCGTCTTCACCGCCGTCTTCGCGATCTCGGCGGTCTGCGCGTAGCCGATGTAGGTGCTGAGGGCGGTCGCCACCGCCGTGCTGCGATCGAGCAGCTCGCGACAGCGCGCTTCGTCCGCGGCGATGCCGGCGACGCAGCGATCGGCGAGCACCTGCATCGCGTTGCCGAGGATCGACGTCGCGTGGAGCGCGTTCCACGCCATCACCGGCATCATCACGTTGAGCTCGAGCTGCCCGGCGGCGGCAGACGCGAGCACCGCCGCATCGCAGCCGAACACCTGCTGGCACACCTGGTTGACCATCTCGGGCACGGATGGATTGACCTTGCCGGGCATGATCGACGATCCGGGCTGCACCGCGGGCAGCACCACCTCCGCGATGCCGGCGCGGGGCCCGCTGCTCAGCAGCCGCAGGTCCGAGGCGATCTTGTCCACTTCCATGGCGAGCCGCCGCAGCGCTCCGGAATACGCGAGCACGTCGCCCATGCTCTGCGTGACGCGGAAGCGATTCTCCGCCGGCGCGAGCGGCAATCCGGTCGCCGCCGAGAGATGCGCGATCGCGCGCGCCGTCACCGATTCGCCGGCGTTCAGCCCGGTGCCGAGCGCGGTCGCGCCGAGATTCAGCTCGTGCAGGCTCTCTGCCGCGTGATCGAGCTCGAGGACGGCGTGGCGCACGTTGGCGGCGTAGCCGCTGAACTCCTGGCCGAGCGTGATCGGCACCGCATCCTGCAGGTGCGTGCGGCCGGTCTTCAGCACCCGCGCGAACTCGCGCGCTTTCGCGTCGAGCGCGTCGGCGAGCACGAGCGCCGCCTTGCGGGTATCGGGAAGCACGAGCAGGATCGCGAGCCGCGTCGCGGTGGGGAAGACGTCGTTCGTCGACTGCCCCATGTTGACGTGGTCGTTGGGGTGCACGCGCGTGTAGGTGCCTTTCGGCTCTCCCAGGATCTCGGCGGCGCGGTTGGCGAGCACCTCGTTGGCGTTCATGTTGTGCGAGGTGCCGGCGCCCGCCTGATAGACGTCGACCACGAACTGATCGCGCAGCCTGCCGGCGAGAATCTCGTCGGCGGCAGCGATGATCGCGGAGGCGAGCGCGCGGTCGAGCCGTCCTTCCTCGGCATTGGCGCGGGCGCAGGCCTGCTTCACGAGGACGGTGGCAGTGACGAGCGCGGCGGGAGCCTTCAGGCCGCTGATCGGAAAGTTCTCGACCGCGCGCTGCGTCTGCACCCCGTAGTACGCGTCGGCCGGCACGCGCAGCTCACCGAGAGGATCCCGCTCGACCCGGGTGGCCATGTACCGTCAATTATACTGCCCGGTATGCTTGCTTCTTTCTTCGACAGCATGGTCGAGTTGATCGCGCGCACCTCGACGGATCTGCCGCCGGACGTGCGCAACGCGATGGGGCTCGCGCTGCAGGCCGAAGCGCCGGCGACCCGCGCCGGCCAGGCGCTGACGATCATCGCCCAGAACATCGATCAGGCGGCGAGCTGCGAAGGACCGATCTGCCAGGACACCGGCATGCCGACCTTCGAGGTCAAGGTCCCGATCGGCGCGAACCAGATCTGGATGAAGGCGCAGATCAAGGCCGCGGTCGCGGAAGCCACGAAGCGCGGCAAGCTGCGGCCGAACTCGGTGGACTCGATCACCGGCGAGAACTCGGGGAACAACCTCGGCCCCGGCATGCCGATCGTGCACTTCGAGCAGTGGGACGAAGACGGGATCGAAGTGAAGCTGATCCTCAAGGGCGGCGGCTGCGAGAACACGAACGCCCAATACGCGCTGCCGGCGGAGCTGGAGCATCTCGGCCGCGCCGATCGCAGCCTCGACGGTGTGCGCAAGTGCATCCTGCACGCGGTATGGAAGGCGCAAGGGAAGGGATGCGCCCCCGGCGCCGTCGGCGTCTGCATCGGCGGCGACCGCACCTCAGGCTATCTGCACGCCAAGGAACAGCTGTTCCGCACGCTCGACGACACCAATCCGGATCCGCGCCTCGCGGCGATCGAAACCGCGGTGATGGACGCCGCGAACCAGCTCACCGTCGGACCCATGGGCTTCGGCGGACAGACTTCGCTGATCGGCTGCAAGATCGGCGCGCTGAACCGGCTGCCCGCCAGCTTTTTCGTGTCCGTCGCCTACGACTGCTGGGCCTTCCGCCGTCTCGGCGTACTCCTCGATGCGCAGTCCGGCGCGATCTCCTCGTGGTTGTACCGCGACGGCAGCACGGCGTCCGCGCCGATGCTCACGCCGGAGCAGGCCGCCGCCGGCTTCCCGCGGACGGGCAGGGAAGTGCGGCTGCAGGCGCCGATCTCCGAGCAGCAGATCCGCGCGCTCGAGGTCGGCGATGTCGTCCTCGTCTCCGGCCGCATGTTCACGGGCCGGGACGCGGTGCACGCGCACCTGATGAAGAACCCGCCGCCGGTCGACCTGCGCGGCGGCGTTCTCTACCACTGCGGTCCAGTGGTGGTGAAGGACGCGGACGATCGGTATCGGGTCACCGCCGCCGGCCCGACGACGAGCATTCGCGAGGAGCCATATCAGGCCGACATCCTCGATCGCTACGGCGTGCGGGTCGTGATCGGCAAGGGCGGGATGGGGGCGAAGACGCTCGCCGGGCTGCAGAAGTCCGGCGCGGTGTACCTGAATGCGATCGGCGGCGCGGCGCAGTTCTACGCGCGGTGCATCGATCGCGTCGCCGGCGTGTCGCTGCTCGAGTTCGGCACGCCGGAGGCGATGTGGCACCTCGACGTCACCGATTTCCCCGCCATCGTCACCATGGACGCGCACGGCAACAGCCTGCACAGAGAGGTCGAGGAGGCGTCCGGCGCGAGGCTGGCGGCGCTGCCGAGGTAACCCGGGAGGGAACGGAGGGAGGGAACGGAGGAGGGAACGGAGGGAGGGAACGGTTTAAGCGGGAACGGAGGAACGGAGGAAACGGAGGTTAACGGAGGCGACGGGCTTCACCCAGGGGCCCTTGAGAACAGCCGGAATTTCCCAGGAAAATGTGCCGCTCAGGGTCGGGATCGCGAATTGCCATCCGACCGCCATGCTCACCGACCCCTACGGAACCAGTCCGATCACCAAGCGGATCATCGGGTGCGCGATCAAGGTGCACGACGTGCTCGGGCCCGGTCTCTTCGAGAGCATCTACAACGAATGCCTCCAGTACGAATTCAAGCAGGAGCGCCTTTCGTTCCAGTCGAATATCGCAGCACCGGTCGTCTACAAAGGAGTCCGCCTGAAATCAAAGTTCTACCTCGATCTGGTGGTCGAGGAAACGGTCCCAGTGGAACTCAAGTCGATCTCAATGCTGGCCGCCATTCACAAGAAGCAGCTTCTCTCGCAACTCTGGTTGACGAACCTGCCGGTGGGGTTGCTGATCAACTTCAACGTGGAAACCCTGAGCCAGGGCGGGATAAACCGAGTGGTGAACGCGAAGTATCGGCCCGTGCAGATTCGTGAATAGTCCGTTCCCCTCCGTTCCCTCCGTTCCTCCGTTTCCGCTTAAACCGTTCCCTCCCTCCGTTCCCTCCTCCGTTCCCTCCGTCAACCTCCGTTAAGCAGGGTATCCGACCACTCCCCCCAACACCGCGGCCGCATCGACCCCTCGCTCGAGGTGGATCCGCACCGTCCGGCGATCGTGCGCCTCGAGCGTCTGATAGTCGCCGACCGCCTGCGCGCGCTTCAGCTGCGCGAACGTAAACGGTGCGCCCGGAATCGGCGTGCTGGTCGCGTCCTCTCCGGTGATGACGAACGCGACGCAGGTGTTGGGCCCGCCTTTGTGATACTGGCCGGTGGAGTGGAGATAGCGCGGGCCGACGCCGAACGTGGTCGCGCTGCGCTTCGCGGCGCGGATGCGGTCGCGCAGTTTCGCAATCGCCTGCTCGGTCGCCGCTTCGTTGGGGAGGTAGGAGAGGAACGCCGCGTAGTCGCGCGGACCGATCGATTCGATCGCGTCGGCCACCACCGCGGCAGGCGACGGCCCGGCGAAGCGTGACGAGAACACCGACACCCCGTCTGCGGCCGCGACCGGCGTGCCCCCGGTGAAATCGCGCTTCGCGAGGATCGCCTTGGTCTTTTCCTTCGCCTCGGACACGTTCGGCTCGTCGAACGGATTGATGCCGAGCACCGCGCCGGCGATCGCGGTGGCGAACTCCCAGCGGAAGAATTCGGCGCCGAGGCCGGCGAGGCGCGTGCTCAAGCGAAGCACCGGGTGCCCGGCGGCCTCGAGCGCATCCAGCCGCGCCGCGTCCGGCGCGTCCCGGTCGGTGGCGATCGCGACGAACGCGCGGTCGGCGCCGTACTCGTCGGGGCGGCCGAGCGGCTCGTCGACGACCGGCAGGGCTCCCTTGCCGTGTTTGCCCGTGCTCTCGGCGACGAGCTGCTCGATCCACAGACCGAGGGTGTGAAGAGACGGCGGCAGGATCACGGTGAGCTTGTCCCGCCCTTCGGCGGCGTTGAAGCCGATGAACACGCCGAGATCCAGGCCGGGATTCTTGTAGCTCTCCTGGCGGCAGCCCTGCGCCATGTCGACCGCGCCCGCGAGCAGCTCGCGAACCGGCGCGCCGATCAACGCCCCCGGCACCAGTCCGAAGAGCGACAGCGCCGAAAAGCGGCCGCCGATGTCGGGAGGGTTGAGGAACGACTTCCGATACCCGCGCGCCTCGGCGAGACGCGCGAGCTCGGTGGCCGGGTCGGTCACGGCGACGAAATGGCGCCCGGCGCGATCGCCGAGCTCGGCCGACATCTGCTCCCAGAACAGCTTTTCCATCGACGCGGGCTCGATGGTCCCGCCGCTCTTGCTCGCCACCAGGAACAGCGTGCGGTCCGGTTCGAGACGGGTCAGCGCTCCGTGGATTGCGGCCTCGTCGGTCGTGTCCATGACGACGAGCTGCGGGTACCCGTCGCGGACGCCGTAGACGCTGCGCATGACCTCGGCGCACAGGCTGCTCCCGCCCATCCCGAGCAGGTAGACGATCGCGATCCCGTCCCCGCGGACCTCGTCGGCGAGCGCCTCGACGCGCTCCAGTTCGGGCTGCATTCCGGTGGGCACGTCGAGCCACCCCAGGCGGTTGGCGATGGATTGCGCGGCCTCTCCGGTCGGGTCGGCCGTCCAGACGGAGACGTCGCGGCGCCAGATGCGTCCTATGAGACGGTAGTCCACGGCGCCAGTGTATAATCAGAGCAGGAGAACGTTAGCAATGATCAATGTCACCCCCACGGCGGCCAGCAAGATCACCGAGCTGCTCGCGGAAGAGAACAAGACCGACGCGGGTCTGCGCGTGTTCGTGCAGGGCGGCGGCTGCTCCGGCTTCCAGTACGGCTTGATGATCGACGAAGGCGAAGGGGACGCCACCACCGACGCCATCATCGAAGTGAACGGTGTCAAGCTGCTGGTCGACCCGATCAGCGCGCGCTACCTGCGCGGCGCCGAGGTCGATTTCGTCGACAACGTGACCGGCGGCGGGTTCACCATCAAGAACCCGAACGCGAAGTCCACGTGCGGCTGCGGCTCGTCGTTCTCGGTTTAGTTGATCGATCTCCATCTGCATACCACCGCCTCCGACGGCACGTCGACGCCGTCGGAGCTGGTTTCCCAGGCCCGCTCCGCGGGCCTTTCCATTTTCAGCATCACCGATCACGACACGACGTCCGGCCTCGATGCCGCCAGCGTCCCGGCGCGGGATGCCGGCCTGCAGCTCATCGCCGGGATCGAGATCACCGCGGTCGCCGGCGGCCGGGACGTCCACATGCTGGGCTACTTCATCGATCCGGCCACGCCGCGGCTCCGCGATTTCCTCCTGCAGCAGCGCGAGGATCGGCTGCGCCGCGTGCACGAGATCGGCGCGCGGCTGGCCGAGCTCGGCGCACCAGTGGATGTCGGTCCGATTGCCGCGGACGCGGCGCGCGGCCGCAGCGTCGGCCGGCCGCAGATTGCGGACGCGCTGATCGCCGCCGGGCACGTCGGCGACCGCGACGAGGCGTTCGCAAGATTCCTGCAGGCGGGCGGTCCCGCTTTCGTGCCGCGCCGCGGCGCGTCTCCCGAGGCGGTCATCGCCCTGATTCACGACGCCGGCGGACTCGCGTCGCTGGCGCATCCGGGCGTCACCAGGCGCGACGACCTGCTGCCGGCGCTTGCCGCCGCGGGCCTCGACGCGCTCGAGGCGGTGCACGCCGATCACGACCCCGCCAGTGAAGCGCGCTATCGCGATCTCGCGCGCACGCTGGGAATCCTGGTGACGGGCGGATCGGACTTCCACGGCGCCGACGCCGGCCATCGGGTGAACGCGCTGGGGCAGGTGACGCTGCCGGCGGAGGATTTCGCCAGACTGCGGGCTGCCGCCGGGCGCTAGCCGCCGCGCTCCGCCATTCGCTCACCGCTGTCCGAAGGGCCAGCGGCGCGGAGATTTCAGTTCGCCGGATGCCGGCTGCAGGCGCAGCCGGCGCGGCGCGGCGGCCGAGGAGAAATCGGTGTCTTCCGAGATGATCAACGCGGCCAGCGAGCGTGAGCCCGCGACGCGGGCCACGGTCTCGCCGAACGGGCCGGCCTGACCGGGCGTGAACCCGATGGTCGGGTGTTCGACGATGAGCAGCGATGGTCCCAACGCGATCGCGCGGGCCAGATGCGCGCGGGCCAGCTGCGACCGGTCCAGACCCGCGACCGGCGCGCCGAGCAGAGCCCGGTCGAGACCGACATCGTCTGCCAGCGTCTCGACCTGCGCCGCGATCTCAGGTGGAACAGGGTCGATCGCGAGGGTGAGCGGCATCGCCAGGTTCTGCCCGAGCGTCGCCGCCTCGAGCAGCACCGCGCGCGGACTCACGATGCCGAAGCGATCGAGCCAGGCAAGCCAGTCGTCTCCGTCCGCGATCGCGTCGGTCGCGTGGCCGCAGACCTCCACCGTCCCTTCGTCCGGGACCGACGCACCGGTGATCAGATTCACCAGTACTTCGGCGGCGCCGGCATCGAACCCCGACAGCGCGACGCGCTCGCCCGCCCCGACGGTCAGCGACTGCACCCGCAGCGGCCGCAAGCCCTGATACTGCTTGCGGACCGCCGCAATGCGGAGAACGGGTGCAGACATCAACAGCGTCGCCGTGTCCGAGACGGGCTCACCGGATCCCGTCCGGATCCGTGTCCGTGTGAACCGTGGCCCTATTTCTTCTCGATCACGCCGCAGGCCACTCTCGGCCCGCCGCTGACGCCCGACTTCGGTTCGCCGGTGATGCCCTGATCGGGGTTGCCGTGAATGATGATGGCCGAGCCGTCCGCATCGAACAGCGACAGCGGCCCTTCCGACAGCGTCACCCGTGTCGTCGTCGCCTTCATCGTCGCCGCCCCCTTGCCCGCGGCGTTCAACTGCGGCAGATCGCCCATGTGGTACGGGTGATTGGCATCCGGATCGGTATTCCCCGCCGGGCCGGGGTCGAAGTGGCCGCCCGCCGCGGCGAAATCAGGGGTACATTTGCCGACCGCGTGCAGGTGCACGCCGTGCAGCCCCGGCTTCAGTCCGGTGACCGACAGCGTGACGCTGACGACCTTGCCGGTGCCCTGCTGACTCTCGACGAAATCGGCCGTGCCGCTGATCCCCTCTCCCTTGATCGCCGCGTGGGCGCGGACGATGCCGGCCCCCGACGCCGGCTGCGGTTTCTGCTGCGCGGCGAGCGCGGCGCCTCCCACCGCCACCATCGACGCAAGTATGATCGCTGGATGCTTCACCATCATCAGGCCTCCATCGCGTAAATGTATCTCATCCTGTTCGACATCGACGGTACCCTGTGTCTCACCGGCCGAGCCGGCTGGCGCGCGATGAACCGCGCCTGCCGCGACGTGCTCGAGGCCGACGACCCGATGGCGTCGGTCGAATTCGCCGGACGGACCGACTGGAGCATTCTGCGCGACGTGATGGCGCAGCACGGCCGCGACCTCGACGCCGCGGCACTGGCGGATCTGCGCGGCCGCTACGTGCGGTACCTGGCGGAGGAGATCGAGCAGCCGGGGACCGGCGTCAAGGACGTGATGCCCGGCATCCGGCCGCTGCTCGACACGCTGCAGCGGCGCCGGGACGTCGCGCTGGCGCTGCTGACGGGAAACTTCGTCGAGGGCGCGCGGATCAAGCTCGAGTACTTCGATCTCTGGAAGTACTTCCCGTGCGGCGCGTTCGGCGGCGACTCCGCGAGCCGCAACGATCTCGTGCCCGTCGCCCTGAGCCGCGCGCGCCAATCCGGCATCGTCAACGGCGAGCCGTCGCAGGTGCTGGTGATCGGCGATACGCCGAACGACGTCGAGTGCGCGCTGGTTGTCGGTGCGACGCCGATCGGCGTCGCGACCGGCGGCTACTCGATCGGCGATCTGCGCGCCGCGGGAGCCGAGATCGTGTTCGAGGATTTGTCGGATACGAAGGAATTCCTGAAGCTGTTGTGAGGTAGCCCTTCGACTCGCTTCGCTCGCTCAGGGCCATTCGCTGATGGCCTGCCATGAGCGAGCCTGCGCAGGACTGATGGCAGGCGAGTCGAATGGCGGAAGCGCCTGAGAGTCGAACTCAGCCCTCCCGCTCAACGCGGGAGACAACCGGTTTTGAAGACCGGGAGGGCCACCGGGCCCCGTTCGCTTCCTCTTTACCCGAGGGGCTTCGCCCCTCGGACTCCCCTGCACGCTCACTCGCGCCAACCTCCGCCCGTCGGTGCCTGACGCTGTCGTGAGCTATGGTTGTCGGCTCGTTCGCGTGGCTCGCATCGCTTCGCTCGCTCGCGGCTCTGGACCGCTTCGCTGCGCTCGCTCGGGTCATCTCTTCCGAGCCTGGCTGTTATCCAGATTATCTTCGCAATACAGGCACAGGGGCATCAAGCCAGCAACGTCCCCGAGTAACTGGCTTCGTGCCTTCGTGCCTTTGTGCCTTTATTGCGAAGCCCTTTATTGCGAAGCCCTGCGCGGAGGGCTACCCGGCCAGTCCCAGTCGATACAGCACCAGCTTGATCCACTCGGAGCCGGCAAACCTGAGGTCGGCACGCGTGCGCCACCAGCGCGCCGGGTCGGCCGGGTCGTAGCGTGACGCGCGCATGATGACGTCGGTGCCGGTCCCCTTCAGCGCACGGCGCACGGCGAAGCCCGAACGCCGCGTGTGGTATTTCGAGGTGACGACGATCAGCCGCTTCCACCCCCTGGCCTGCGCGGTGGTGCGCAGCAGGCTGCCTTCCTGCGCGGTGTTGTCGACCCACCCGGCCGGCGCGTGAATCGCGGCGGGCGGCACGCCCATCTGCACGAGCGCGGCCTGCTGCAGTTCGGGCGTACTCGGGAAACGCACGCCGCGGGTCCGGATGAGCATTTCGCCCGGTTCCGCGCGCTCCGGGCTGAGGAAGATCACCGGCGCGTAGCCCGCCCGATAGAGCTCGTACGCTTCGAGCCAGCGTTCGACGCGTGTGCCGCCCAGGACGAAAATGGCGTCGGCTCTCTGCAGCGGATCCTCGTGCTGCAGGTAGCGGCCGCCGTACACCAGCAGCCAGCCTGCGGCCGCGGCGGTCAGCAGCAGGGCCGCAAGCAGCGTCCGGCGGACGAGGAGGCGCATGGGGAGTGCGGCGGAACGCGGTCAGGAGCGGGGAGCGCGGAGGCGGGAGGCCCGGCGCGGAGGGATGCCTCCGCACCGGGTAAACGTCGGCAGCGCTTCAGCCTTCAACCAGCCGGACTTCACCGGCGCGCGGGCCTTTGCCGGACTCTTCGGGCGTGAATTCCACCCGCTGGCCTTCCCGCAGGAGCTCGAACACCGCTCCGCGCACGGAGCTGCGATGAAAGAAGTGCTCGATTCCCCCCTCGTCGCGGATGAACCCGAACCCCTTGTCGATAAGAAGTCGAGCGATCGTCCCGGTTGGCATAGCCCGTGTCCTCCGATGTGCCGTACGACGGCGCCCCCGGGAACATCCCGCAGGCTCCAGACGCTGAGCTTGAAACGGCGCCAGTGTAGGGACAAGCGGCCGGAAAAGTCAACAAATTCACGGTTTTTCTATTTCGACGGCAAATCGCCGTAGAACCTCCAGTCCACGCTCATGTCCGGCGCCAGCTTCTGCCTGGTCAGCGCCAGCCGGATCAACGCGATCGGCATGCTGCCCTGGCGCAGGATCTCGTCGTGGAACTGTTTGTTGGTCATCTGCTTGGAATCCACCAGCTCGCGGCGCAGTCCGCGGAGCTGCAGGCCGCCGAGCAGGTACGCCGCCTGGTACAGCGGACCGTAGCCGCCCTGGAACGAGCGCCGCACTTCGGCGGTGGCGTTGTCGCGCTCGTGTCCGACGCGATCGACGAGGAAATCGATCGCTTCCTGCGGCGACCACAGGCCCATGTGGAAGTTCAGCGAGAAGATGATCCGCGCGCAGCGGTGCATCCGCCAGAACAGCGCGCCGACGCGCTCTTCCGGCGTGTCGTTGAACCCCATGTCGTACAGCGTCAGCTCCCAGTAGAGGGGCCAGCCCTCGCCGAAGAACGGCGTGCTGCCGCCGATCCGCGCGCGGTAGCCGGCGGATCGCGCGCCGACGTAGCCGACGAGGTTGTGGCCGGGAATCATCTCGTGATGCGCCGTCGCGTGCGAGAACGGCCGGTTGTTGCCGCGCATGCTCTGCAGCCGCGCCTCGTATTCCATCGTGTTGGTCGGATACGAGACGATGATCTGCGAGCCGCCGAGGAAGAACGGGTTCGAGAGCTGCGCTTCGGGCGACATCATCGACATGTGGAGGGACTCGGCCGCCACCTGCGGCACCGTGATCAGATCCTTTGCGCGCAGGTAGTCGATGGCTTCGAAGAGCAGGTCTTTGATCATCATCGGCTGCCCGCCCGGCGGCACGTGCATGTCCTTGACCTTCTCGATCGCCTTCTTCCAGTCGTCGCCGAATCCCATCTGCCGCGACGCTTTCCTCATTTCCTCCTCGCACCAGGCGAACTCGCGGTTGGCCAGCGCGATGAGCTGCTCGGGCGTGTAGGGGATCATCTCGTCGGCGAGATCCATGATCAGCCCCTCGCGCCCGCGCGCTGCGCCGGGAATGCCGGTGCTGTCGGTCTTGCGCGGCGGATTGGCCGGCGGCGTGAAGTGCATCCGCGCGATATGCCGTTCGGCGGCGTTGCGGATGAACAGGTAGTCCACCTGCGCGTTGCGTGACAGCCTGTCGAACTCCAGCGTCTCGAGCGCCTTGAGCCAGGCTTCGTAGTACGCCTGCGGCCGTCCCGCTCCCGGGCTGTTGGTGGCGGCGCGCCCGCCGCCGCGCGCTCCGATGAAGCGCTCGACGATCGGCGTCATCTCGTCGTACGGCAGCTTGATGAGCGCCTGCAGGTCGGGCACCTGATTGAAGCGCGGGGCCGGCGCCGGCGGAATCCGGGGGCCGCCGCCGGCGTCCACCATGCTGTCGACGCCGGCCTGGCGCAGATGCGAGATGTAGCCCTCCAGCGCGGCGTCGACCTTCTTGTAGGGCATCTCGACCCACCAGGTGAACATCGGGTCGTAGCCGTAATAGAAGGTGTACCAGGTGGACAGATTGGCGCGGAGCGCCTGGACGGCGTCGGCCGCCCGCGCCCCCGCGGCCTTGCTGAACTTCGCGTCGCCGTCCGGCTTCGCCGCCGCGATCGCTTTCGCCACCGCCGTGAGATCGCCCGCGGCCTTTTTCGAGTCGACGTCTTCCAGCTTGATGCGGGCCTCGATCAGGTTGACGAGCGTCGGCGCGAAGGGCGCCAGGGCCAGCACCTCCGCCATCGCGCTGGCCTCGACGTCGAGCTGTTTGAGGTTCGCCGCGATGGTCTGCTGCAGCGCCGCGAGATCGGTCCGCCCGTCGGGCGTCAGCGCGTCGACGTCGAGCCTGGCGAGCGCCGCCTGCCAGTCCAGCTCGAACCGCTTCAATCGGCCGATCCGCGCGGTCGAGAGCGAGATGGGCGGCGCCGCCGGCGGCGGCTCCGCCGCGCCGCGCCCGCGCCCTCCGCCGCCGCGCCCGGACGCGCCTTGATAGTTGCCGTTCAGCGTCGCGCGATCCAGCCGATACGTCTGCGCGACCAGGCGCATTTCGCTCGGCGCGGACGCCAGCAGCGGCTCGAGGTCCTTCGGAACTTCTTCGACCGCGGGCTGCGGTGCCGCCTGCTGCGCGGCCACCGGGGTCAGCATCGCTGCTGCTATCAGAAACCACAGCCCCGTGCGGGCCGGGCGTCGCACGCTCGACTTGATCAAGGCTTCCTCCACGTTCGTTTACGATGGGCCGTGCACATGATACCGGCGATCGTGCTGGCGGCCGGCGCGTCGAGCCGCATGGGCCGCGCGAAAGCACTACTCCCGATAGGAGACCGGACCTTCGTGCGCACGATCCTGGAGAGCCTGCGCGAGGGCGGCGTCACCGAGGCGGTCGTGGTGATCCGCCAGGGCGACACTGCCATCGAAGCGGAGGTCGCGGCGGCCGGTTTCGGGCGGGCCGTCGTGAACCCTCGGGCCGCCGACGGGCAACTGACCTCGCTGGTCGCGGGACTCGATGCGGTGGATGGACCAGACGTGTCCGCGGCGCTCGTCACGCTCGTCGACGTGCCGCTCGTCACTGCCCGGACGATCCGCGGGCTCTGCACGCGCGCCGCAGCCTCGGCCGCCGCCGTCATCCGCGCCGTTCACCACGGCCGGCACGGTCATCCGGTGATCGTCAAGCGCGAGCTGTTCGCGGCGCTGCGTGCCGCCGATCCGGCGGTCGGAGCCAAGCCGATCCTGCGCGCCGCGGCGATCGAGGACGTCGAGGTGGACGATCCCGGCGTCATCGAAGACGTGGACACGCCGGCCGACTACGCGAGAGTCATCGCGCCATGAACGCCCAGAACATCGTCCTCTTCACGACGACGCTCCTGGCGATCCTCAATCCGATCAGCTCGTCGGTGCTGTTTGCGGCGATGGCGGGGAAGTTCACGACGGACATCCAGCGGCGGATGGCGAACCAGAGCGCGTTCGCCGTGCTGTGCGTGCTGCTCGTCTGTGCCTGGACCGGCCGCTTCCTGCTGCAGATCCTCGGCATCAGCGTGCCGATGCTCCAGGCGGCGGGCGGGCTGATCCTGCTTCTCTACGGCATCCGCATGGTGACGGTGGACGAGCTGAAGCTGACCGCCGCGGAGCAGGAATCGGCGCTCGAAGTGCCGGAAGAACACTGGAAGACGCTTGCCGTGGTGCCGCTGGCGATTCCCGGGACCGTCGGCGCCGGGACCATCACCACCGTCGTCGTGCAGGCGACGACGTTCGGGAGCGCGCGGGACCTGGCGATCATCACCGTCATCTGTGCGGCGGCGGCGCTCATCATGTGGATCGCGTTTCGATCCTCGGGGCCGATCGCCCGGCGCCTGGGGCCGATCGGCATGAACATCGTGACGCGGGTGATGGGGATCCTGGTCAGCGCGACGGCGTTCGGGCTGCTGGGCCGCGGCATCGGCGGTCTGCTGCCGGGACTGGCGCGCTAGTAGACTGGCGGCGAACGAGACCATGAACGCCCGTCCTTCCCGCACCGACGTGACGCGGCTGCTCGAGCGCGTGAGCGGCGGCGACCGCGCCGCGGTCGCCGCGCTGGTCGACGCGGTGTACGGCGAGCTTCGGAACCTCGCCGGCTCGCATCTCGGGCGCGAGCGCCGCGGCCACACGCTGAGCGCGACGGCGCTCGTGCACGAGGCGTGGCTCCGGCTCGCCGATCAGCGGCAGCCGTGGCAGGGGCGCGCGCACTTCTTCGGCGCCGCGTCGCACGCGATGCGCCGGATCCTGATCGATTACGCGCGGGCGAAGACCGCGGGCAAGCGGAAAGGAGAGCGCGTCAGTCTGACCGCAGTCGAGGACGAGCTGACGTCGACGCCATCGTTCGAGGAGCTGCTGACGATCGACACTGCCCTCGAGAACCTGGCGCAGGTGAACGATCGCCTGGTCCGGGTGGTCGAATGCCGCTACTTCGGCGGACTGACGATCCCCGAGACGGCCGACGCGCTCGGGGTGTCGCATACGACGGTTTCCGAGGACTGGCGCTTCGCACGGGCGTGGCTGCAGCGCGCGCTCGGCGACGCGCAGGCCCGGGCACCTCACCCCCCGGATCTCTGACAGCGAGCGAAGTCGGGAGCGGTTGGCGGTTTCCGCCGTTCTCCCGCCACTACGAATGGAGAGGTGCATCAGGGAGAACACCATGCTGAGTAACATGAAGAATTCATTACGTTTGCTGGCGGGCGCCGTACTGGTCTGCGGCGCCGGGCTGATCTCGGGGCATTCCGCGTCGGCCGCATCCGACACGCCCGTGGCACCGCTGCTCGCCGGGCTGGGTACCCACGAGTGGCCGGTGACGACCGGCGTCCCGCGGGCGAGACAGTTTTTCAACCAGGGCGTCCGGCTGCTCTACGCCTTCAACTTTCCCGAAGCGCTGCGCTCGTTTCGCGAGGCGGCGCGTCTCGATCCGGCGCTGGCCATGGCCTATTGGGGGCAGGCGATGGCGGTCGGGCCGAACCTGAACGCGCCGCTGAGCGCCGAGAACGCAAGCAAGGCGTACGACGCCATTCAGGCCGCCAGACGCGCGGCCGACGGCGCGTCGCCACGCGAGCGGGCGCTCGTCGAGGCGCTGGCCTCGCGGTTCGCCGCCGCCGGCATCGGCGACCGGCCGGCGCTCGACCGCGCATACGCCGCCGCGATGGAGCGCGTGGCCGCGGCCTATCCGAACGATCCCGACGTGCAGACGTTCTATGCCGACGCGGTGATGAATACGATGCCGTGGGACTACTGGCAGAAGGACGGCTCGCCCAAGCCGGCGACGGCGCGCGTGCTGCAGACGATCGAGTCGGTGATCGCGGCGCACCCCAGGCATCCCGGCGCGCATCACTACTACATCCACGCCATGGAGGCGTCGGACGATCCCGATCGGGCGCTGAAGAGCGCCGACGTGCTCGGGTCGCTGATGCCGTCCGCCGGCCACATGGTGCACATGCCGGCGCACATCTACCTGCGCGTCGGGCGCTACGCCGACGCGGCGGAGGCGAACGTCCGCGCCATCGCGGCCGACGAGGACTATCTCGCGCAGTGTCAGGCGCAGGGGCTGTATCCGATCACCTACTACCCGCACAACCTGCACTTCCTCTGGGCGGCCGCGACGCTGGAGGGACGCAGGGACGCGGCGGTCGCCGCGGCGCGACAGGTCGCCGAGAAGGTGCCGCATCACCACGCCGGAGCGGTGGCGTGGACGGCGGACTTTCCGGTCACGCCCTGGCTCGCGTTCGTGCGGTTCGGCATGTGGACGGAGATGCTGACCGCGCCGCCGCCGCCCGCGAGCGATCCGTATGCGACGGGCATCTGGCATTACGGGCGCGGCCTGGCGTTGGTCGCGCGCGGACAGTTGGACCGCGCCGCGACGGAGATCGGCGCCGTCGAATCGCTCGCATCGCACGACGCGTTCAAGACCACGCTCAAGGATTCGCCGCTGCAGATCAACCTGCAGATCGCCGCGCGTATCGTCAAGGGGGAGCTGGCGGCCCGGCGCGGCGCATTCGACGCCGCGGTGCGGGTGCTGGAGGAGGCGGTCGCGCTCGAGGACGCAATTCCGTACAACGAGCCGCCGGTGTGGCATCACCCGGTGCGCCAGGTCCTCGGCGGCGTGCTGCTCGATGCCGGCCGCGCGCGCGAGGCCGAGACGGTCTATCGCGCCGATCTCGTCCGCGTCCGCGAGAACGGCTGGTCGCTGTTCGGCCTGGCGCGGAGCCTCGAGCTGCAGCAGCGGAGCGCGGACGCGGCGGCCGTTCGCGAGCGCTTCGCGCAGGCGTGGAAGCGAGCCGACATCACGCTGACGTCCTCGCGGATCATCGGCAGCGACCGGCGCCCGTCGTCACCCGCTGACGCCCGCGTCATCAACCTGCCGGGCGGCGTGACGCTGTCGTACGCGGCGCAGGGCGATCCGGCCGGAACGCCGGTGATCCTGCTGCACGGCATCACCGACTCGCTGCGGTCGTTCGAGCCGATCCTGCCGCATCTGCCCCGCTCGCTGCGCGTGTTCGCGATCTCGCAGCGCGGCCACGGCGACTCGAGCAGGCCGGCCGGCGGCTACACGCCGCGCCAGTTCGCCGCCGACGTCGCCCGCTTCATGGACGCCCTCGGCCTGCCGCGCGCCGTCATCGTCGGCCACTCGATGGGCGCCGGCAACGCGATGCGGTTCGCCGCGGATTACCCCGGCCGCACCGTCGCGCTCGTGATGATCGGCGCCCTCGGGCGGCGCGAGTTCAGCGCCGACGTGCTGGCGTTCGACAAGGCGGTGTCGACGCTGTCCGATCCGATCGATCGGCAGTTCGCGCACGATTTCCAGATGGGCACGATCGCCCGGCCGATCGCGCCGGCGCTGGTCGAGACGTTCGTGGACGAGAGCCTCAAGGTGCCGGCGCGGGTCTGGCGCTCGGCCCTGACCGGACTGATGGGGGCCGACATCGGCGGCACCATGCGGCGCGTGAATGCCCGCACGCTGATCATCTGGGGGACGCGCGACTCCGTCGCGCCGCGCGCCGATCAGGAGGCGCTGCTGAACGGCATCCGCGGCGCGGAGCTGAAGGTGTACGAGGCGATCGGCCACGCCGTCCACTGGGAGGACCCGGCGCGGGTGGCGGCGGACATCGTGGCGTTCGTCTCGACGGAGCGTCACCGCACGAGGACCAGCGCCTCCGCGCGACGCTGATTCATCACCGCACGACCGCCGCATCCGGGCGCATCTCCCGGCTGCGGCGGTACTCGCGCGAAAAGAATCCGACCAGCGCGTGGTCTCGAGGAGCATCGGGCGTCCCGCCACGAGATCCTCCGGACCGGGAGACCGCCCTTACAGGTACTTCACGAACACGACTTCGTTCCGCTTCTCGTTGTAGAGCAGCTCGTCGACGCTGGCGCGCACCGTGAGGAGCCCGAACCCGCCGGGCCGGAGACCTTTGGCTTCGCGGACGCGCATGTGCTCCACCGGTTGATCGGGCGGCTGCCCGATGGCGGCGTGGGGCAGATCCTCGATGGTGAAGCCCGAGCCGGGATCCGCAATCCGGTACATCCGCATGCGCGGCGAGTGCAGGCAGGCGATGCGGACGCGGCGCGTCGGATCGAGCCGGCCGCCCCACTCGATGGCGTTCAGCAGCAGCTCGCGGAAGGCATAGGCAATCGACTCGCGCACCTCCGGCGCGAGCGCCGCTTCGAGCTGCGCCATCACGGGACCGATTCGATCGACCGCCTCGCGCGTGCACGGCACCACCAGCTCGATCCACTCCGGCCGCGCCGAGACCACCTCGATCGGGGGAATTTCCGGCGCGGCCAGGACCTCGCGCACGGTGTTCAGCAGCGCGGGCGGATCGACCGGCTTGTGCACGTAGCGGAAGGCGTTCTCGCGCACCGCCTCGAGCAGCGTCTGCGGCGCGTCGTCCGAGGTCATCACCACGACGCGCGGCCGGGACTTGCGCGAGCGCAGCTTCGCCAGCAGCTCGATCCCGTTCATGCGCGGCATCCAGACGTCGAGCAGCAGCAGGTCGAAGCGGCGGCTCTTCAGCGCCTCGAGCGCGTCGAGCCCGTCTTTGGCGACCGACGCCTGGTGGCCGTCGGCGTTGAGCAGCTGCTGCAGGATGTGCCGCGTGCCTCGATCATCGTCGACGACGAGAATCCTTGCCATGGAGCCTCCGCGTGCCGGCTGCGGCGCGCTTTCTGACCCGAGCCTTGGCGCGCTGGCGCGGCGCCAGTCCGGCGCCGGCGAACTCGCGTTCGAGCGAGACCAGGCTGGCGCGCAGCGCGGTCAGCGCCGCGCGGGCGCCGTCGATCTCGCCGTTGCGTCCCATTTGCTCGAGCGCGAGCGCCGCCTCCCGCCCCGCCGGCGAGCCGACGGTCGCCAGCGCGCCCTTGAGCGCGTGCGCGGCGAACCGCAGTTGTTCGGGGTCCTGCGCGTCGATGGCGCGGGCGATCGAACGAAGACTGGCTGGATAGTCCCCGCGGAACAGTCCGACGACTTCCGCCATCAGCTTGCGGTCGCCGCCGGCGTGCTTCAGCGCGGCCTGCGAATCGAAGATCGGCACGGCTGCGGAGTGAGGGGCCGCGACCGCCCCGGCGGGAGCCGGCGCAGCATTTTCGGCAACGCGCTCGACTTCGGCAACGCGCTCGACCGTGGCGACCAGATCGTCCACGTCGATCGGCTTGGACAGGTAGCCGTCCATTCCAGCCGCCAGGCAGCGCTCCCGATCCCCCTGCATGGCGTGCGCGGTCAGCGCGACGATCGGCAGGTGCGTGCCGGGCCGGGTTTCGTGCCGGCGGATCGCCGCCGTCGCCTCGAGCCCGTTCATCTCCGGCATCTGCACGTCCATCAGCACCACGTCGAACCGCGACGACGCGGCCGCGCCGACGGCATCGCGCCCGTTCTCGACCGCGGTGACGTGATGCCCTCGCTTCTGCAGCAGCCGGGTGACCAGTTTGCGGTTGACCGCGTTGTCCTCGGCGACGAGCACGCGCAGCGCGCGCGTCTGCCGGCGCCCGGGCCGCGGCTCCGACGCGGGCTTCCGCGTCGACACGCCGAACACGGTGACGAGCGCGTCGAGCAGGTCTGAATGCTTGACCGGCTTGGTCAGGTAGGCATCGACGCCGAGCCGGCGGCAGCGTTCGACGTGCCGCGGCTCGCCCATCGAGGTGAGCATCACCAGCGGCGTGGCGGCGAGGCGGCGGTCGTTCTTGATCCGCCTGGCCAAGGTGAAGCCATCGACACCCGGCATCTGGCAGTCGGACACCACGAGGTCGAACGCCTCGGGACTGCCCGCGGCCTGCCGCAGCAGCTCCAGCGCGTGAGTCGCGTCGGGGACCGAGGTCGGCGTCATCCGCCAGCTGATCAGCATTTCGTCGAGGATGCGGCGGTTGGCGGCGTTGTCGTCGACGACGAGGACGCGCAAGCCGTCCAGCTCGCTGCGCCACCGCGCGTCCGCCGCGGCGGCGTCGCGCGGCACCTCGAAACTGGCGGTGAAATGGAACGTGCTGCCCCGGCCAACCGTGCTGTCGACCCACATGCGTCCGTCCATCAGGCCCACCAGGCGCATCGCGATCGCCAGTCCGAGTCCGGTCCCGCCAAAACGCCGCGTGGTGGAGCTGTCGGCTTGCGTGAAGGCGTCGAAGATATGCTGCTGTTTCTCCGGCGGGATGCCGATGCCGGTGTCCGTCACCGCGAAATGCAGTGTGGCATGACGGGGCGCCAGCTGCTCGACGGTGACCCGCAGAATGACCTCGCCGGCGTCCGTGAACTTGATCGCGTTCCCGAGCACGTTCAGCAGCACCTGGCGGAGGCGTCCTTCGTCGCCGAGCAGCAGCGCCGGCACGTCCGGCGCGATCTGACACGCCAGCTCGATCCCCTTTTCCGAGGCGCGAACCGCCAGCAGCTTGGTGGCGTTGCCGATCGCCTCCCGCGCGTCGAATTCGGCGCGTTCGAGATCGAGGCGGCGGGCCTCGATCTTCGAGAAGTCGAGGATGTCGTTGATGATCCCGAGCAGCGATTCCGCCGACGACTTGACCGTCTCGAGGAATTCGCGCTGGTCGGGCCGGAGCCGGGTGTGCAGCGTCAGCGCCGTCATGCCGAGGATGGCATTCAGCGGCGTGCGAATCTCGTGGCTCATGTTGGCGAGGAACGCGCTCTTGGTCTCGGCCGCTTCTTCCGCGCGCCGCCGCGCCGCCTCGAGCTCTTTCACCAGCTGCGCCAGCCGCGCGGTCTGGTCTTCGAGCGCGCGGTGGCTGGTCTCCAGGTCGCGCGCGTACACGTTCAGCGTCTCTTCCGCCGCCTTGCGGTCGGTGATGTCGTGCGCCGCCGCATACATCACCTGCAGCTCCGGAAACGGCGTCGCCGACCACAGGAACCAGCGGCACGTGCCGTCCTTGTGGAGGAAGCGGTTCTCGAAGTGCAGCAGCTCGGCCCCGGTGGAGAGCTTCAAGGCTTCCTGCTGTGACGCCTGGCGGTCCTCGGGATGGATGAACTCCAGATAGGGCCGCGACAGCAGCTCGTCGGACGTGTAGCCGAGGATCCGTCCCCACGCCGGGTTGACGCGTTTGAAGTAGCCGTCGAAGCCGACGACGCACAACAGGTCGAGCGAGAGCGCGAAGAACCGATCGAGATCGTCCTGCGCCCGGCGCCGGCCGTAGAACAGGCCGATCTGATGGCCGACGCTCGACAGCATCGCGAGGAGCTCGTCGTCGGGCGGCCGGATCTCGACGCTGAAGAACTCCATGACGCTCAGCACGTCGCCGTGCATCACCACCGGGAACCCGAACGCCGCATGCAGCCCTTCGCGCGCCGCGATGGGCGCCCGCGGGAAGTTGCTGTCGCGGCCGACATCGGGAATCCACGCCGGCTGGCCGGTCGCCCAGACGCGTCCGGGCAACCCGACGCCGCGTGCGAACGTCCGCTCGCGGCTGCCGGCGTCGAACGCCTCGAAGCTTCGCCCCGGCATCGTCCAGATGTCGCTGCAGCGCAGCACATCCGCGTCGCGGTCGACGGTCCAGAGCGCGCCGTGCTCCCAGCCGAGCGACTCGCAGATGGCTTCGAGGATCTTGGGCGTGGCTTCGGCGAGCGTCGACGCTTCGACCAGCACGCGCGCAGTCGCGTGCGCTGCGGTCAACTGCCGCCGGGGCTCGGCGGCGGCCCGCGGCGCGTGAGGCGGGGACGCCATAGCGGGACGGCCATTATAGCCGCCGCCCGGGGATCGCGGCCGAAAGAGATCCCGGCTAGACCGGTTCGCTCCGCTTGCGCATCTGGACCTCGCGGCCGCCGTCCGTGTAGGTGACCTGATCCATCAGTCCGTTGATCAGGAACACGCCGCGCCCGCTCGGCTTGAACAGGTTCTCGGGACCGAGCGGATCGGGCACCTTCGACGGATCGAACCCCGGGCCCGGATCCCGCACGACGATGACCACCTCGCCGGCGGCATCGACGTTCACGCAGCACTGGACGCGCTTGGTGGGATCGCCCTGGCAGCCATGACGCACCGCATTGGCGATCGCTTCCTGCAGCGAGAGTTCGACCGCCATGACGTCCTCTTCGGGCCATCGCTTGCCGCGCAGCACCGCGGTGACCCCGTCGGTGATCTGCGGGATCGCGGACGGCTCGGCAGGCAGCGTGAGATCGAGCTGGCACGTCGAGCAGTAGGGGATCAGGCTGCTCAACTTGACCACGTCCGCTTCCGCCTCGTCCCGTGCCTTCAGCGCCGCCTTCAACTCGTAGAGATTGCGCCGCAGCTCGAGTTGCGCCTGTACCTGGCGCCTGAGCGCGTCGAGCGCCTCGCGCTGCTCGGCGGTCAGCGTGCGCGGCACGCAGTCGATGACGCAAATCGTGCCGAGCGCGTGCCCTTCGGGGGTGACGAGCGGAGCGCCGGCATAGAACCGCACGAACAGCCCGCCGGTGACCAGGGGATTGTCGCGAAATCGATCGTCGTCGCGGGCGTCCGGGACGATGAAGAGGTCCTGCTGCTTGATGGCATGGGTGCAGAACGAGATCGCCCGCGGCGTCTCGGTCTCGGCGATGCCGGTGCGCGCCTTGAACCACTGGCGGTCCGCGTCGACCAGCGTGATGAGCGCGATCGGCGTCTCGCAGATCTGCGAGGCGAGCAGGGCGAGGTCGTCGAAGGCGCGCTCCGGTTCGGTGTCGAGAATCCGGTACTGCCGCAGCGCCGCCAGCCGCGCGGTCTCGTCGTCTTGTACGGTGACCATGTGTCCCCCTTCCGGGTGGAACCTACTTCGCGCCGGGGCCCTTCAGCGCCCGCCCCGGTGTGGCGCCCGTGTGCTCGCCGTCCTTCAGGACGATGCGTCCGTTCACGAGCACGTGTTTCATGCCGACGGCGTACTGGTGCGGCTTCTCGAACGTCGCCCGGTCGGCAATCGTCGCCGGATCGAAGACGGCGACGTCGGCGAAAAAGCCCGGCTTCAGCATGCCGCGCCGATCGAGTCCGAGGTTTGCCGCCGGCAGCCCGGTCAGCCGGTGCACCGCATCGGCCAGCGTGATCACCTTCTCGTCGCGCACGTACTTGCCGAGAAGCCGCGCGACGTTGCCGTAGGCCCGCGGGTGCGGGTTCGACGCCAGGAACACGCCCTCGGGCGCGAACGACCCGCCGTCGGAGCCGACCGACACCCACGGCTTGCTCAGCTGCGTCCTGATGTTCTCTTCGGACATCAGGAAGTAGACCGTGCCGACGCGCGATTGATCCTCGAGGATCAGGTCGAGAATCGTGTCTTCCGGACGCTGCCGCCGCTCGGCGGCCACCGACGCGAGCGTGCGGCCGGTCAGGTGGCGGAGCTGCTCGTTCTTGAAGGCGACCAGCACCACCCGCTCCGCCGAGCCCGCCGCGAGATAGAGGTTCTCCCAGTCCTGGGTCGGCGTGACGATGGCGGCGCGGAGCTTCGCGCGCTCCGCCGGATTGCGGATTCGCTCGAACAACGCCTCCCAGCCTCCGCTCAGCGCGGACGGCGGCAGCGCGGCGTCGAGCCCGGTTGCTCCCGCCGTGTAGAGGTACATGTCGGCGGTGATGCGCAGCCCCTCGGCGCGTGCCGCCTCGATGGTCCGGAGCACGCGGTCCATCTTCGGCCAGTTGCGCTCGCCGGCCGCCTTGAGGTGGTAGATCTCCGCCGGCACCCGCGCCTCGCGGCTGATGCGAATCAGTTCGGCGACCGCCTCCTCGAGGCGATTGCCTTCGCTGCGGATGTGCGAGATGTACTTGCCGTGATATTCCCCTGCCGCTGCCGCCAGCGCGATCAGCTCCCCGGTGCTCGCGTAGAAGCCGGGTGCGTAGATCAGCGACGAGCCGACGCCGAGCGCGCCGTCCGCCATGGCCTGCCGCACCAGCGCCTGCATCTGCTCCAGCTCGCGCGCGGTCGGTCTTCGATCCTCCAGTCCAACGACGTACTCGCGGACCGTCGCGGCGCCGACGAACGACGCGACGTTCGGCGACACGCCTGTCCTTTCGAGCAGCT
Source organism: Vicinamibacterales bacterium (assembly GCA_035699745.1). Classification (NCBI taxonomy): domain Bacteria; kingdom Pseudomonadati; phylum Acidobacteriota; class Vicinamibacteria; order Vicinamibacterales; species Vicinamibacterales bacterium. The sequence goes on along the minus strand of DASSPH010000074.1, from coordinate 11,891 downwards.
CGAGGTACTCCCGCAGCGTCGTCCAGGTGATGTCGAACTTGATTTCCCCTTGCTGACGCGTCCAGCGGGCGCGCATCTCCGCCGTCAGCGGCCCCATCGACGTGCCTTCGCCGAAGATTTCGGTGGTCACACCCTGGCGGATGTCGCTCTGCGAGCGCCCGTCGTGCAGCAGCGACTCCGTCGCCCACGACAGCATGTTGATGAAACCGGGGGCGACCGCCAGGCCGGAGGCGTCGATGACCGTGCCGGCGAGCGTCGGATCGAGCCGCGGTCCGATCGCCGCCACGCGATCGCCGGTGATGCCGACGTCGGCGCGCACGCCCGGCGCGCCGGTCCCGTCGTAGACGGTGCCGCCGGCGATCAGTACGTCGAACTGCGGCTGTCGGGCAGCCGTGCCGGCCCAGGCCACGAGAATGACGACCGCCGCCAGCCTGATCAGCTTCACGTCAGATCCACCCGCGTTCCGGTGCGAACCGCGGCGCTGAACGCCGGACGGAGACGCCGGGACACGGGAATGGTGGCGCCGCTCTCGAGGCGCGCGACGACGCCGCCGCCCGCCGTGGTCGCGACCTCCGTCACGGCGCCGACGCGAACCAGCGCGCGGCGGTGCGCGCGGACGAACCCGCGCGCGCCGATCCGCCGCTCCAGTTCGCGCATCGACTCGCGCAGGAGATAACTCCGGCCGCCGATCCACAGCCGGGCGTAGTTGTCCGACGACTCGATCCAGTCGATATCGCGAGGGCGCAGGACGGTGATCCCTTTCGCGGTCGTGACGACGATCGGCGGCTCGGGCTCGATCGCCCGTGCGGCACGCAGCTGCCTCGTCACCCGCGCCATCGTCGCGGCGAAGCGCGCTTCGGTGACGGGCTTGACGAGATAGTCGAGCGCCTGCGCCTCGAACGCGCGGAGCGCGAACTGATCGTAGGCGGTGAGGAATACGAGGAGCGGCATCCGCTCGGGCGTGCGGCGCCGGATGACGTCGAAGCCGTCGAGCCCGGGCATCTGGATGTCGAGGAAGAGCAGATCCGGCCGGCGGGCGTCCAGCGCCGCGAGCGCGTCCGCGCCGTTGCGGGCTTCGCCGCAGACGGTGAATTCCGCGTAGCCCGCCAGGAGCTGGCGGACGCCACGGCGGGCGGCCGGCTCGTCATCCGCGATCAGCACGGTCCATTCATCCGCCATCTTCGATATCCGGCGCCGCTTCATGATACGGCACGCGCAGGGTTGCGACCGTCCCGCCCGCCGGCCGGCTCTCCAGCGTCAGCGCCCCGGCGCGCCCGTACAGGGCCTGCAGGCGGTCCCGGGTATTTGCCAGGCCGTGCCGCTCCGGCAGTGCGGTCACGTCGAAGCCGGGGCCGTCATCCGAGACGGCGACCACCAGCGAGCCGCCGTCGCGGCTGGCCGAGACGCGGACGCGTCCGCCGGCGGCGCTTCCCGCGATGCCGTGCCGGATCGCATTCTCGACCAGGTGCTGCACCGCGAAGCTCGGGATCGCCGCGGCGCCGAGCGCCGGATCGGCGTCGATGTCGGCGCGCAGGCGATCGGGGAAGCGCGCCTGTTCGATGGCGAGGTACTGCCGCACCAGCTCGAGCTCCTCGTCGAGCGGCACTTCGTTCGCGCGTCCCCGGTTCAGCGTCCGCCGCAGCACGTCGCTGAGCTGCTCGACCATGCGCGACGCGCCGGCGCGATCGCCGTCGCGCACGAGCACGGCGATGGTGTTCAGGGTGTTGAAGAGAAAGTGGGGATTGAGCTGCGCCTGCAGCGCGGCGAACCTGGCGCCCGACAGCTGTTCGGACAACCGCGCCATCTGGATCTCCCGATCGCGCGCCTCGACGAAGTAGCGGATCGCGTGTTCGATGCCGACCACGGCGAGATAGACCGACACGCCGAAGGGCAGGGTAATGAACGTCCAACTGACGAACGGCAGCAGCCATCCTTCCGGCGGGACGCCGAGCAGGGCGACCTTCAGCAGCGTGCCGGTGCCCGCCCAGGCGGCGCAGAACACCAGCGAGATCGCGGCGTGCAGCAGCGCGCGGCGCGCCAGGTGCGGGCGCGCGATCGGCCATCGCCGCGCGACCGCGAAGACCAGCGGCGTCAGGAACGCGTAGATCAGCCAGTCGCCGCTCGCAAACAGGATCTGGCCCAGTCCGGCCCGCTCGCCCCCCCACAGGCGGCGCTGTGCGACCTCGTTGACGGCGCCGAGCACCGCCGGGCCGATCCACGCGGCCGACACCAGCATCCACGGACGCACCCGATTTGCAGCCACGCCGGCGGATTATCCCTCCTCGCCGGGGACCGCGCCGACCGTTCGCGTCAAAGTTCGCGCCGCTGCCGGATTCGTTCTTGCCGTGCCGCGGCGGCGGGCCGACGATGTGGCCATGAAGACCATCCTCGCATGCATCGTGCTCGCAGCCCTGGCCCCTCGAGCGGCCGCGCAAAGCATCCCCGCCTCGCGCGCCGCCGACGCCGCGCAGATCAAGCGCGAGATCGAGATCATCTGTCAGGCCTTCGTCGACAAGGATCGCCGGACCCTGGAGGCGACACACGGCGCCGACTGGCGTGGCTTCACGCCGGAATCGGACCATGTGATCCGCGGCCGCGACGGCTACATGAACGAGGCCACCTTCGATCCGCGCACGCCGAAGGGGCAGGGCATGGTGGGGTATCGCATCTCCGACTTCGACGTCGTCTTCTACGGCGACACCGCCGTCGCCTCGTTCGTGCTCGACGTGGATGGCGTGCGCGGGACCCAGCGCGTCACGCAGAAGCTGACGATCCTCGACGTCTTCCACAAGGAGCCGCGGCGCTGGGTGCAGGTGGCGTCGAATACGTCGTACCACGCCGACGAGTTCGCCCGCCGCATGTCGCAGTTGCGGCCGCTCGGCGACGCCGAGAAGCGCGAGGTGCTCGCCACCCGCGAGGGGGTCTGGCGCTCGTGGTTCGCCGGCGACGCGAAGCAGCTCACCTCCCTGCTCGCGCCGGAGCTGATCACGATCGACTCGTCGTCGCGGTTCGGCAGTCTCGAGTCGAACCTCGAGGCGTCGCGCGGCTTCGCCGCGGGCGGCGGCAGGCTGACGCGGCTCGTGTTTCCGACGACGGAGTTCCAGGCCTATGGGGCGACGGTGATTCTCTACACGACCTACGACATGGACCTGCTGGTGGACGGCAAGACGCGGACCGAGCGCGGCGCCGCGACCGAGATCTTCGTCAGGCAGGGCGATCGGTGGATCCACACCGGGTGGCAGCTCGCTCCCTCGACGCGGTAGCGGCGGGTCCTTTCCGCCGGCGTCGTCCAGCCCCCGCCGCCCCGGCGCCAGTGGCCGAGACGTCCGCGATCGCATAGGATCCTCGCCAGGAGGACACGGGATGGGGGCTTTCTCACGGGCCGCCGCGGCGGCCGGCCTGTGCGCCGCCATGCTGGCCGCCGGCTGCGCGAGCACGCCGCCGCGCGCCGCCGGCTCGGCGGCACAATCGATTCCCGACAGCCATTACAGCTATTCGGACGCCGACGTCGACTTCATGTCGGGCATGATTCCCCACCACGCCCAGGCGGTCGTCATGGCCGGCTGGTGCGGATCGCACGGCGCCCGCAAGGATCTCGCGGTGCTGTGCGAGCGCATGGTCGTCGCCCAGCGCGACGAGATCGCATTGATGCAGCAGTGGCTGCGCGATCGCGGCCTGCCGGTGCCGGAGGCGACGTCGACGCGTCATCGTCACCGGATGCCGGACGGCGCCGTGCACGACATGCTGATGCCCGGGATGCTCACCGACGAGGAGATGGCGGCGCTCGATCGCGCGCGCGGCGCCGAGTTCGATCGGCTGTTCCTGAGCGGCATGATCAAGCACCATCAGGGAGCGATCGACATGGTCGAGGTCCTGTTCAAGTCGTACGGCGCGGCGCAGGACGAGACCGTCTTCAAGTTCGCCAACGACGTGCAGGTCGATCAGGCGATCGAGATCGACGTCATGAAGGACATGCTGGAGGAGATCAAGTCATGAGGCCAATCGTCACCGGCGCGTTGTGCGCCGCGGTGCTCGCGGCGTCGGCGCTGCTGCCTGCGGCGTGCGCCAGTTCTTCGGGAACGGCGCCGCCGGCCGCGGCACCGGCGGCGGCACCACCGCCGGCGCCGGCGACGACATCGCCAACCGCCTCGGCGCAGCCGCCGCGGGCAGAGACCGCGACGACGCCGGCCGCTCAACGCCCTGCGCCGTCACCGACGGGCGTGGCGGCGCCCGCGCCGGGCGCCGAGGCCGCTGCCGATCCCTTCGCTGCGGCTGCCGGCCGCGGACGAGGCCGGGGGAATCCGCCGCCGCCCCCGCCGCCCCTGCCCGCAGTGATGCCGCGTCCGCCGAAGCCGATCGTCTCCGCCGCGCCGCCGACGCCGGATCCGCGCGTCGGACTGAAGGCCGGCTGGTGGGACGCCGGCGCCGCCGCGTGGAACATGAACCTGGTGTCGACGACGCCGCCGACCGGACGATCGCTCGGAGCGACCCACTCGGATCTGGCGTTCACCGGCAAGTACACGATCCAGGGGCACTACAACGGGTTCGACATGTACGACATCTCGAACGCCGAGGAGCCGGTGCTGGTGCAGCAGTACGTCTGCCCGGCGTCGCAGAACGACGTCTCGGTGTACGGCAACCTGCTGTTCATGTCGTCGGAAGCGCCGAACAGCCGCGCCGACTGCGGCTTCGGCGGCGTGCCGGATCCGGTCAGCAAGGAACGGGTGCGCGGCATCCGCATCTTCGACATCAGCGACATCAAGAAGCCGAAGCTGGTGACCAGCGTGCAGACGTGCCGCGGGTCGCACACCCATACGGTTGCGCGGCAGGCCGGCGACAAGGACAACGTCTACATCTACATTTCGGGCACGTCGAGCGTGCGTTCGGCAGAGGAGCTGCCGGGATGCCAGGACGGCGGCCGCGACGATCCGAACTCGGCGCGCTTCCGCCTGGAAGTGATCAAGGTGCCGCTGGCGACGCCGCAGAACGCCGCCGTCGTCAGTTCGCCGCGCGTGTTCCAGGATCTGCCGGTGGCGCCGCGCAACGCCGAGCGCGACGCGCTGGCGCAGCGCGAGCGTGAGCAGCAGGCGGCGCAGCGCGGACAGGCCGGGGCGGGCGCGGGCGGCGCCGCCGGCGCGGCGGGCGGCGGCCGCGGACGCGGCAACCAGGGACCGCCGACCGGGCCGAACCAGTGCCATGACATCACGCTGTATTCCGACGTGGGACTCGCCGGCGGCGCGTGCGCCGGGCTGGGGCTGCTGCTCGACGTCCGCGACGTGACCAACCCGAAGCGGATCGAGTTCGCCGCCGATCAGAACATGTCGTTCTGGCACTCGGCGACGTTCAGCAACGACGGCAGGAAGGTCCTGTTCTCGGACGAGTGGGGCGGCGGATCGGCGCCGCGCTGCCGCGACACCGACAAGCCGGAATGGGGGGCGAACGCGATCTTCACCATCGAGGACAACAAGCTGAAGTTCCGCAGCTACTACAAGCTGCCGGCGCCGCAGACCGCGCAGGAGAACTGCGTCGCCCACAACGGCTCGCTGATCCCGGTTCCGGGCCGCGACGTGATGGTGCAGGGCTGGTATCAGGGGGGCCTGACGGTGTTCGACTGGACCGATCCGGATCACCCGAAGGAAATCGCGTTCTACGATCGCGGTCCGGTCGCCGCCGAGCGCCTGGTGTCGGGCGGCTCGTGGTCGGCGTACTGGTACAACGGCCTGATCGTCAGCTCCGAGATCGCGCGCGGCCTCGACATCTACGAGCTGGTTCCGAGTCCGCTCCTGTCGGCGAACGAGCTTGCCGCGGCCAAGACGGTCAAGATGACCTACTACAACACGCAGGACCAGCAGAAGTTCGTCTGGCCGCCGAGCTTCGTGCTGGCACGCGCCTACCTCGATCAGCTCGAGCGCTCGGCGGGGCTGGCCGCGACCACGATCGCGTCGGCGCGCACGGCGCTGTCGAACGCCGAACGGCGCTCGGGCGCGCAGCGCCGGACGGCGCTGACGCAGCTCGCGGCGCAGCTGACGAGCGAGGCGGCCTCGGCGAAGGAGCAGGACAAGGTCCGCACCCTCGCGGCGGCGGTCACCGACCTGGCGACCGCAACGAAGTAGCGAACTTCGGGTGGGGGCGGCGCGCCGCCTCCCCCTGCTCCCGCATCGCGGAGGACCGCTGCCGGCGATGCCGGAATGATGTACACTGGAGGTTCGTTCCTCCCGCAACGTGGGCCTGTGGCGCAGCTGGGAGCGCGCCTGAATGGCATTCAGGAGGTCACCGGTTCGATCCCGGTCAGGTCCACCAAACCTTCATTTTCGGTTCTGATTTCCCGCAAGTAGTTGAAGGCCGGTGCGGTTGCGCCGGTTCCAACAAACCGAATTCCGTCGAACGCGATTCCGTCTGGAAAGAACAGTTGTTGGAACCGCTGTCGCTGGTCGAGTGATGCCTGCACCCACAGGTCTGCGGCGCGCGGCAGAACACGTTCTGCGAACGCCAGGATGCCTTCTACGTCGAGCTCTTCGAGCTGGCCGGAGTGACGGTCGATTCGCGCGAGCGTGAGCTCCTCGCGCAATTTCTCCGCGTGGCGGTCGTAGGTCTCGATGTCGATCGAGCGCTCGAAGAGGAACGCTTCGTCCAGGCGGTTCAGCTTGTCTTGGATGGTTTTGGCGGCTCGCTCGGCGATCGCAATCTCCTCGGTGACTGCCGCCTTCCTCGCCTTCCAGATCTGCAGCACGGATTCCTTGAGCAGCCGCATGTAGCCTGGCGACGGCTGCAGCAGCGCCAGTTCGTCTGCGAATAGCCCCTCCAGCTTTGCCTTCGTGACGTTCACCGCGCGACAACCAGGGCGGCAGTGGTAGTAGGCGTAGTAATCGCTTCGTCCCTTCGACCAGCTGCCGGTGAGGCCTCGGCCACAGGACTCGCAGCGCACGAACGCGCGCAATGGGAAGTCCGGGTGCGCCCGCTGCTGTGGCGTGGTGATCGGAGCTCGCCCTGACAAGACCGCTTGCACACGGTAGAACAGGTCTTCGGAGATCAGGGGCTCGAAGTCGCCGCGTTTTCCGCGAACGCCGTACTCCGGAACCTCCACGATGCCCGCGTATAGCTGATTTCGCAGCAGCATGCCGATGGCCTGCGACGTGAGCGGCCGACCGCGGCGGTTAGTGAGGCCCCAGGCTCTGGCCTGCTTGAGCAGTTGTTCCTTCGTGAATCGACCTGTCGCGTACTCCTCGAACGCGCGTCGCACGAGCGGTGCCCGCTCGGGGTCATGCGTCAGGCTCTTGCCCGCTGCGCGCGGCGCATTCAGGAAGCCGATCGGCGCCAGAAACACCCATCGTCCTAGTTCGAGTGCTGCCTTCATACCGGCGCGCGTGCGATCGGAGCGCACATCGTTGTCGAATTGGGCAAACGCGGCGAGCACACCTTCCATCAACTTGCCGGTTGAGGTGTCGTCGATCGGCTCCGTTGCGGAGCGAAGGGAGATGCCAAGCGACTGCAGATGGGAGCGCAGCGCGAAGTGGTCGTACTTGTCGCGCGCGAAGCGCGTCAGGTTGAACACGACCACGAAATGGACGCGGCCCTTATTCAACCGGCAGAACGTGAGCAGGTTCTGAAGCTGGCTGCGGTCGGTGGACTTGGCGCTCTCGCCTTCCTCGTGGAAGCGTTCGAGGACTTCATAGCCCTGGCGGCGGCAGTACTCCTCGCACGCGCGAAGCTGTGTCGGCAGACTGAGATTTTCGGTCTGCTCCTTCGTGCTCACGCGCACGTAGATCACCGCGCCGACCATGTTTGGCAGCGTAGATCCATTCGCCGACTCGGGCAAGCGGCGTTTGCGAGGCACTGTTGCTACTCGGAAGCGCGGCACTGCTCCTGGTACATCTCGACCACGATGCACGCCAGGGTCTGTGCGTGTTGGCGGATCTCCTCGACCTCCTGATCGGTCATCGATTCCGCGTCCTCGCCAAGCAGTTCGCGACAGCGCGCGATCGAGATCGGTTCCGGCTTCGGATCCGCACGTTCGACGTACTCCATGGCTACCTTTGCGAGCTCGATGCAGACGTTCGGGATGCGGCGGAGTGCGCTCGAAGCGCGCCGATATGATGTCAGCGCGCCGAGACGATGAGCGTGGATGTGGCGTGACGCCGACACCGAAGCGCGTGACTTGAAGTCGAACGCGACGATCGCGTGAACGTGGGCGATCGATTTGCTGGTTGTTGAAAGGAGCTTGCGGCTTTGCTCTGAGAGCGTCGGCTTCAGCGGTCCGCGTCTGGTGAGACTGCGGAGGGATGCCTGATGGCATCGACGAGAACTTCACGATACGACCGCTGGCGCCTCCGGTCAACGCCGAAATGAGGTCGAGCTTCGTCGGCCATCACATAAGTGCTAGTTTCGAGCTGCGCGCAGGCGTCGTCAAGGCCGAAGCCCGCAGGGTCGAGCGCAGCGAGAGCCTTGACGACGTCGAGCACAGCTCGACGCTGATCATGTGATGGCCAAGGCAAACGAGTACGGAGCAGAAATCAGCGTCGAAAGTACACTGCATGCCGTGCGCGATTTGCGACGAGTACGCAACGAACAATGCACTCGCAAACGACGCGCAGATCACTCGCCCTTTCGATGGCGGTTTGCGACACCCGCACAGGGGCGTGAGCAACCCTCCGCGCCGGCCTCGGGACGGCAGTAGGCGCCGAACCGGGGGGTTGCTCACGCCCCCGCTCCATCAGTGACGTCGGCTAAGTGTGTTTCGTGCGCGGCACAGAACGCCGCGCTTGTTGCTCTCCCTCTCAAGTTGCAAGTCGTCGGTGTGGAGAGACTTGCGACATCAGGCTTCGCGGGCGCCGGTTCATCGGCCATCGGCTTCGACTGACAACTTAGCGTTCCAGAACTGCGCCAACCACCGCTCTTTGTCGCGGCCCCCCTCGCGGCGTCAGCCGTTCTGATCAAAGAGCCGGGACCAGAGTGAAAAGAGCGTCGAGAAATCCCTCAAGTTCTCTCGCAGGTTGCGCGTCGAATTCACCGCGGCTTCCACCGGACTGACGCTGCTGGCACGGGTCGCCAACACCCTTTGAGCGGTGGCGTGAGCGACCACATCGCTGGCCGCAGGCTTGGCAGGCCAACCGGCCATTTCGGGTGGTCGCTCACGCCACGGTGTTGCTCTTGGCGACCGCTCCGACGGCGGCTCCACCAGGCGGGCGGCATAGAGCGCCGCCCGAGGACGACGGGCTGCAACCTCCACGACGATCGGCAGTTGCCGGATGCGCTCACGGCTTGCGAGCCGCGTTAGTTGACCAGGACGTAACGTCGATGCGGGCCAATCCAAGGGGGAACACCTCGCGCGGAGGGGGTGTTCCCCCCGGTGTTCCCCCTGGACACCCTCAATCTGGCGGCTACCATGGTCGTGGTGGTCCCGGTGAAGGCCGGTGGACCAGTGGAGGGCGAATGGCAATTGTGGAGGTCCATCCGGTGCCGATCGACGGGCCGTGGATCGAGGGGTTCGCCCTGGATCGCCACGTGATCTCCAGCGTGCCAATTGGCTATCTCGGCGAGCACATGCAGTTCGACACAACCCGCTCCGCCCTGGGCGAACTAGTGTATCAGCTGAAGTACCGAAACGGACCGCTGAATGACATCGTAGACACCACCGTTGCCTTCGTAAACGAACGGTGGAATGGCGTCATCGACTGCGTCGTGTCACCGCCGCCATCGTTGCACCGGACGAAGCAGCCCGCAGTGCTGATCGCTGCAGGAATAGCGGCGGCGCTCGGGGTCCCGGCGGCTCCCGCCGCAGCAGTCAAGGCCACCGCGACACCGCAGATGAAGAACGTCGCGTTGCACGAGCGCGGCCCGCTGCTCTCTGCGGCCATCCAGGCGGGCACGGATGCGGTCCAAGGGCAGCGGATTCTACTAATCGACGACCTGTGGGAGACTGGTAGTACGCTGAGGCGCGTCACCGAAGTGCTCGGGCAAATGGGCGCCACCGAGGTCAGAGCCCTCGCGATGACACGAACGAAATGAGCCATCCATCCACCGTTTTCGTCGCCGGTTCACGACAGATTTCTCGGCTTCCGGTCGAGGTCACAAGTCGTCTCGACACGATGATCGAAAAGGGTTTTCAGATCCTCGTCGGCGATGCCAATGGCGCCGACAAGGCGGTCCAGCGCTACCTTGCCGACAAGTCGTATCCGAACGTCCTCGTGCACTGCATGAAGGACCACTGCCGGAACAACGTCGGGAACTGGCCAACGCGTGAGGTCGCCGCCCCGCGCGGCGCCCAAGGCTTCGACTACTACTCCCTCAAGGACCGCGCGATGGCTGACACGGCAGACTACGGGCTCATGCTCTGGGACGGCAAAAGCAAGGGCACCGTTAACAACGTCGTCAACCTGTCACGCGATCACAAGCCGGTTGTCGTCTACGTCGCGCCGACAAGGCAATTTCGCACGATCAAATCCTTTGACGATCTCAAGGATCTTCTGGCGCAAGGCGATTCGGACAGCGTCGAACGGATCGTCAGCGAGCTGCACCTGCACGATCTCGGGCACGGCACAATGCTCCCTGGGTAGGGAAGTGTTCGCAATGGCGATGACGGTTGCGTGGATTCTCCGACAGGCATCGGAAAGCGACCGAGAGTTTCTGTACGAGCTCCATTGCCGTACGATGCGTGAGGTCATCGAAAAGACGTGGGGCTGGGACGAGGAATGGCAACGAATAGACTTCGAGCGGCGTTTTCGTCAGTACCTCGCGTCAGTCATCGAATATGAGCGCCGCCCGATCGGCGGGTTGTTGCTAGAACCGCTGGCGGATTCGATCTACGTCCACGAGATCCAAGTTCTACCCGAATGGCAAGGACAAGGGATTGGTACCGCCGTAGTCCGGCAGATCATCACGCAGGCTGCCAGTCGTGGAGCAACGGTCACGCTCTCTGTGGTTCCTGCTAATCCTCGGGCCAAACAGTTGTATGAGCGGCTCGGGTTTGAAGTTACCGGCTTCGAGGCGCCGTTCTTACGAATGAGGTTCGGTCCGCCACTGGGAACGCATGTAGCCAGTCGTCTTCGCGCGAATGGCGCGCATTTCAACAACCGCATGGACGAATCGTCTCCAATGGCCATCGGCGCAATCGAAACGCGCGAGGCTCATCCGGATGACGCCGACGCGATCCTGGCGGCCCATCTGGATTCCATCCGATCGATCGGTCCGAGCTTCTATCCACCGGAGATTGTTGAGGCGTGGAGTGCGGGCCTGACACCGAACGTGTATGTGAGCGCAATGGAAGGCGGTGAGGTCTTCTTCATCGCCATCGGCGCAGTCAACGGGGAATTGGCCGTGCTGGGTTTTGCCAGTCATCGCGTTGACGATGATCAAGATGGCGCCTCTGTATACGTTCGAGGCATGGCTTCGCGTCGTGGTATCGGAACGACGCTGTTAGGGCTGGCCGAAGAACACGCGCGGGCACATGGTGCCAAGAGCATCAAGATTCAAGCATCCCTAGCGGGCGTGGCTTTCTATCGGGCGAATGGGTTTGAAGAGCTCGGACGCGGAGATGCGTTGCTCATGACCGGCCGGTCCATGCCCTGCGTCTTCATGCGTAAACTGCTCTGAGGCGCGAACGCTGTTCCGTCGTCACTGTCCCGACCCACGGCAGTCGATGCTGCGGATGAGCCGGGAGCGGCAAGCAGACCAAATCGAGCGCTACGCGACATCCCTAAGGCCCTCGACTGAGCGTAACCAACTGATCAGTCGGTTCCAACTGGCGCTGTTCAGGTCCACCACCCTTCGCTCGCCTGCACTCGTGAGCGACCTACGGGTGGCAAGCCACCTTTCACGCGTGCTCAGGGAAGGTCAGGTCGGGCCTGATCGCGAGCTCACGTCACAGACATGCGAAGGGTGTCCACCGTAGCGGC
>DASSPH010000073.1 GCA_035699745.1 Vicinamibacterales bacterium | reverse complement strand
GCCGAGGGCAAGGTCCTCCGCGGCGTGGTGAAGAACATCACCGACTACGGCGCGTTCATCGACCTCGGCGGCATCGACGGCCTGCTGCACATCACCGACATGTCGTGGGGGCGGGTGACGCACCCGTCGGAGCTGTTCACGGTCAACCAGGAAATCGACGTCATCGTGCTGAAGTACGACCCGGCGACCGAGCGGGTCTCGCTGGGCCACAAGCAGCTGCACAACGATCCGTGGTCGAACGTCATCGAGCGCTATCCGGTCGGCGCGCGGATGTCCGGCAAGGTGGTGAGCCTGACCGACTACGGCGCGTTCGTCGAGCTCGAGCCGGGGGTCGAGGGGCTGATCCACGTCAGCGAGATGTCGTGGAGCAAGCGCGTCAAGCACCCGTCGAAGATCCTCAACGTCGGCGACACCGTCGAGACGATGGTGCTCGGCGTCGACCCCGGGGCGCGCCGCATCTCGCTCGGCCTCAAGCAGGTCGAGAGCAACCCGTGGCACGAGCTGTCGGAGCGCTATCCGATCGGCACCACGATCACCGGCAAGGTGCGCAACCTGACCGAGTTCGGCGCCTTCGTCGAAGTCGAGGACGGCATCGACGGCCTGATCCACATCTCCGACATGTCGTGGAGCAAGCGGCTGAAGCACCCGTCCGAGGCCCTGAAGAAGGGGGACACGGTCGAAGCGATGGTGCTCAACATCGACGCCGAGAACCAGCGCCTGTCCCTGGGGCTCAAGCAGCTTCAGACCGATATCTGGGACGAGTTCTTCCAGCAGCACCACGTCGGCGACACGGTGGAGGGGAAGATCGTCCGGATGACCAACTTCGGCGCGTTCGTCGAGCTGGCGGAAGGCATCGAGGGGCTGATTCACGTCTCGGAGTTCGACGACTCGGCGCAGAAGGGCAAGGACGGCAAGCTCGATCTGCAGGTCGGCGAGACCTACCAGATGAAGATCATCAAGCTCATTCCCAGCGAGCGGAAGATCGGCTTGAGCATCCGCGCGCTCAAGAACGAGGAGTTCCGCGCCGACTGGGAGGCGTACACGGAGTCGACCGGACGGCCGGAAGTGACGCTCGGCGATCACTTCCGCAACCAGCAGTAGCCAGTCTCCAGTGACCAGTTGCCAGGAAGAGCTTACTGGCAACTGGACACCGGCAACCGGGAACTCGCAGCGAGCGACGGGAGCGAGGCAACTATGAACACCGGCAGCATGACGAAAGCGGAGCTCGTCGAGGAAGTCTCGCGGGTTTCGGACCTCACGAAGAAGCATTCGGAAGTCATCGTCGACACGGTCTTCAAGAGCATCATCGACGCGCTCCATCGCGGCGAGAAGATCGAGCTGCGCGGGTTCGGCAGCTTCCGGCTGCGCCGGCGGGAGCCGCGCAAGGGGCGCAACCCGAAGACCGGGGACAAGGTGGACGTGCCGCCGAAGAAGGTCCCCTACTTCAAGCCCGGCAAGGAGCTGAAGGAACTGATCAACCGCGATGCGGACGCCCCGGCACCGCCGGCGCCGCCCGCGGTGTCAGGCTCGGACCTCGCCGGAGTTTGACATTGCAGATTGGCGATTGCGGATTGGCGATCGACGTTTGGCGATTGGCGATTGGCGATCGACGGATTGAAGATTGGGGAATGCGCTCAATCACCAATCAACAATCCGTCGATCAGCAATCCGTCAATCGACACTTGTCGATCGGCAATCGGCGCTCGGCCATCTGAAATGGACCACCTTTGGAGCCCGTGGCGGCTCGCCTATATCACCGGGGCGAGCCAGGCCACGGGCTGTGTTTTTTGCGCCGCCCTCACGAGTCCGGACGCGGAGCCGCTCATCGTGTTCCGCGGCACCGCGTGCTACGTCATCCTGAATCTCTTCCCGTACAACAACGGGCACCTGATGGTGATCCCCAACCGCCATATCCCGTCTCTCGCGGCGGCGACGCCGGAGGAGCTGCGTGAGCTGATCGACCTGACGCGGACGGCGGAGCTCGCGCTGACCGAAGCCTACGCGCCGCACGGCATCAACATGGGGATCAATCTCGGCAAGCCGGCAGGGGCCGGCGTTCTCGACCACGTGCACATGCACGTCGTCCCGCGCTGGAACGGCGACACCAACTTCATGAGCGTGGTCGGACAGACGCGCGTGCTGGCGGAGGATCTGCCGGTCACCGGGGCGCGTCTCAGACCGGTGTTCGCCCGGCTCGCCGGCGGCTGAGTCCCGCCCCGGCCGCTTCGAGCGGCGATCGCGCAGCGCCAGGCCCCCCGTTCGCTGATCACGAAATCGCGGCTGGCCTTACGAAACTGCGATTGGATCGCGGCGGAAATCTCCCCCTGGCGGCGGATTCGCGCGGGCACGGAATCGGCACGCACCGCGCGCATGCGTCGAACACTCTGCACCATCGCGCTGCTCGCGGCCGGCGTCGTCCCGGCGGCCGCGGCGGACTCGTGGGGGACGGCGGTCAAGCGGGGGGACTACGCGACGGCCGCGACGCTGCTGCATCAGCACGTGTTCGAACCCGAGCGCGCGGTCAAGGGCCCGGAGCCGGCGGCGCTGAAGCAGCTCGCGCTCCTGTACGCGGAAGGCAAGGGGGTGACGCGCGACGCCGTGCTCGCGTGCGGCCTGCTCCGCGCCCACGCGGTTGCCGCCACGAAGGCCGCCAGGAGCGGCCCGGCGGCGCGCGCCGCGCAGGCGCTGGTGGAGAAGTATTGCGCGCCCTTGAGCGCCGCCGATCGCGCCGCCGCGTTCGCGGCGATGACCTGCCCGCGCATCGGCCTGTCGCGCGGCGAGCCGATCAAGCTCGGAACGGGCTGGACCATCCAGTTCAACGATCGCAGCGCCACCATCACCCAGAACGGGCGGACGCGCGAGCAGGCGCTGCCCGGCGACCTGCTGTGCCGCTCGCAGGTCCTGATGCTGCGCCATTCGACGATTCCGGCATTCGGCAGCCGCGGCCGCGCGCGCCACGTGATCGAACAGGTGACCGTCCAGTCTTCGCGCCGCGGCGGCGTGCTGACGCGGGATCTGGTGTGGCAGCTGTACGAGGTGCGGGGCCTGGAGCTGGATCTCGCGGCGGTGCAGCGGTGGCAGGAGCCCGGCTCCGCGTGGCCCACGCCGGCGCTGCCCCCGGCGCTCGTGCGCGGCGTGAGCTATACCGTCCACGCCGACGCGGTCGAGTACGAGATCGACGAGGCGCGTCGCGGGCGGATCGCCGAGCGGCAGTAGTTGCGCGTCTTCTGAGTGCTTGCGCGCGACCGGGTCACGGCAAGCACCGTGATGCCCCAGTGGGCCGCGTCGCGCGGCGCGGGCGCATTCCAGTGGTCATGGGAATGTGAATCGTCGCGTCGCCGCCGGCCGATTCGGTCTGTTGGCAGCGCATTTCCCAGACCTCCCGTCCCGCTGCATCGGCAATCACCCGTAATCGAACAGCCGGCCGCCGGATCCCTCGCCGATGGCGTACGCGCGAACGCCGTGCAGCAGGACGCCGGCCGCGACCAGGGTGCCGAGCGTGATGAGCCGCAGGCGCAATGAGACGGCAGGCCCGGCAAATGGTTCAATAGGAGGTCATGGATTTCGAATTGACCGCCGCGCAGGCGGCATTCCAGCAGGACGTCGCGCGATTCGCCGCGGAACGGGTCGCACCGGAGGCGGCCGCGATCGATGCCGACGGGCGGTTTCCGAAGTCGCTCATCGCGGACGTGGCATCCCGCGGCCTGATGGGTCTGACCATCCCGGAGGCGTGGGGTGGAGGCGGCCGCGATTACGTCAGCTACGCGCTGGCGATCGAGGCGCTCGCGCACGCCAGCGCCGTGGTGTCGGTGATCGCCACCGTCAACACCTCGCTCGTCGCCGAACCGCTCGCGGCGTTCGGCACCGGCGCGCAGCAGCAGACCTGGCTGCGCCGCCTCGCCACGGGGGCATCGATCGGCGCGTTCGCGCTGTCCGAAGAACAGGCGGGGTCGGACGCGGCGAATCAGCAGACCGCGGCGCGGCTGGACGACAGCGGCTACGTGCTGAACGGCCGCAAGGTCTGGGTCGCGAACGCGGAGGCGGCGGACGTGGCGATCGTGTTCGCCGCCACGCAGCCGGGGAGCCGCGGCCGCGGCATCGGCGCCTTCGTCGTGCCGCTCGACACGCCCGGGATCCGCCGCACGCGCAAGGACGACTCCCTCGGGATGCGCGGCCTGGGCTGCGTCGATCTCGAACTCCAGGACGTCCATGTCGGCGGCGACGCGCTGCTCGGCGGGCCGCGGGACGGGTTTGAGATCGCCATGTGGGCGCTGGACGGCGGCCGCGTCGCCATCGCGGCGCAGGCGCTGGGCGTCGGCCATGCCGCGCTGGACGCGGCGATCGCGCATGCGAAACGCCACGAGGCGTTCGGGCAGCCGATTGCCAACTACCAGGCGATTCAGTGGATGCTCGCCGACAGCGCCACCGAGCTGGACGCCGCGCGGATGCTGATGCTGAAAGCCGCCGACGCGCGCGGCCGTTCCGATCGGCCGACCCTCGAGGCCTCGATGGCCAAGCTGGCCGCCTCGGAAGCGGCGCATCGAGCCGCCGATCGCGCGATGCAGATTCTCGCGTCGCACGGCTACCGCCGCGGCTCCCTCGTCGAGCGATTGTTCAGGGACGTGCGCGCGACGGAGATCTATCAGGGGACGTCGGAGGTGCAGCGGATGGTCATCGCCGATCGGATCATCGGGTGATCCGGCGATCGGGCGATCGCGTGGTCGTCCGGTACCGCGCGGTGTCGATGGACGGGTAGAGCCACGTTCGCGTCATCCCGGGATGGCGCGACGCGTATCGGACCGGCACGTCCTGCGTCCAGTTGCTCGGGATCGTCAGGCAGAACAGCAGCAGGAGGGCGAACGCGAGGCGCTGGACCGCCAGCGGCTTCTCGTCTCCCGCCGGCGGCGTTCGCGCCGTCCCGCCGCGATCCGCGCTCAGCCGCCCCTGCCGGCGCAGGCGCGAGCGATAGAGCAGCACGAGACCGATCGTCATCATCACGATGTTGAGCGTCTGGCCGGTGCCGAGCGCGAGGCGGAAGGTCGGATAGTCGCGGAACAGATCGATCGCGATCCGCAGCGAGGCGTACCAGAACACGAACCGGGCCGCGACCGCGCCCGGCGTCGGGTTGGTCCGGCGCACGCGCAGCAGATAGGGCACGAGCAGCAGGTTCTTCAGTCCGTCGTAGAGCACGACGGGATGACGGAACCCATCCGCGTCGGGAAACTTCACGGCCCACCACACGTCGGTGACGCGTCCGACGATCTGGCCGTCGATGAAGTTGCCGAGCCGCCCCAGGCCGAGCAGCAGGGCGCCGGGGATGACGAGCGCGTCGGCGAGGGCGAGGAACGACAGCCGTTTCCAGCGCGCGTAGAGGACCGTCGCTCCCAGCGCGCCGAGCAGCAGTCCGTGCGTCGCCATGCCGCCGAGCCAGAAGGCGGGGAGCAGCTGCGGATGGGCGCGATAGAGCGGCCACTCGTCGAACGCCACCTGCACGGCGCGGCCGCCGAGGAGCACCCCGGCGCAGAAGCACAGCGCGAGCGCATACGCGTCGCGGCGGCTCAGACCGAGGGCGGCGCGGCGGCTGCGGACGTAGAGCAGAACGTGAAGGAAGCCGAAGGTGTAGCTGAGGCCGTACCACCAGAGGTAGACGCCGCCGATGCTGCCGACCATCGGCAGAACGGGGTCGAGGCGATGGACGAACGGACCGGGGGTCACCCGAGCAGCTGCTTGGCGATCGTCTGCAGCTGCAGGTTCGACGTTCCCTCGTAGATCTGGCCGATCTTGGCGTCGCGGAACAGCTTCTCGACCGGATACTCCTTGACGAAGCCGTTGCCGCCGAACAGGTTCACCGCCAGCGAGGCGACGCGCTCGGCGACCTCCGACGAGAAGATCTTGCAGATCGCCGCCTCGGTGAGGAACGGCCGTCCCGCGTCGCGCAGCCGGGCGGCGTTGTAGACCGTCAGCCGCGCCGCTTCGAGATCGACCGCCGCGCGCGCGATCTGGTGCTGCACCGCCTGGAACTCGGCGAGGGGTTTGCCGAACTGCTTCCGCTCCTTCGTGTACCTGATGGTGTGATCGAGCGCCCCGGCGGCGAGGCCGATCATCTGCGCGCCGATGCCGATGCGCCCCTCGTTGAGCGTCTCGATCGCCGTCTTGTAGCCCTTGCCGACGTCGCCGAGCACGTTGGCCCTCGGCACCCGGCACTCGTCGAGGATCAGCTCGCAGGTGCTGCTCGCGCGGATGCCGAGCTTGTCCTCCTTCTTGCCGACGGTGAAGCCGGGGAAGCCGCGCTCGACGACGAACGCGGTGATGCCGCGGTAGCCCGCCTCGGGATTGATGGTGGCGAAGACGAGGAAGACGTCCGCCTCGTTGCCGTTGGTGATCCACAGCTTGCGGCCGGTGAGGACGTAATCGTCCTTGTCCTCGCGGGCGCGGGTGGTCAGCGCGAAGGCATCGCTGCCCGAGCCGGCCTCCGACAGCGCGTAGGCGCCGACCGTGCCGGACGCGAGCTTCGTGAGATAGCGGCGCTTCACGTCTTCGTGGCCCCAGCGCAGGAAGGCGTTGGCGACGAGCGTGTTCTGCACGTCCACCAGCACGCCGACCGACGGGTCGACGCGCGACAGCTCTTCCACCGCGATCACCGCGTGGAAGAAGCTGGCGCCGGCGCCGCCGTAGGTCTCGGGGATCTCGATCGCCATCACCCCGAGGTCGAAGAGGTCGTCGACGAGGGGGCGGGGGATCTTCGCCTGCTCGTCCATTTCGCGGACCAGGGGGCGGATGCGCGTCTCGGCGAATTCGCGGACGCTGTCGCGGAACAAAAGCTCGTCTTCGGCCAGAATCGTCAATGCGGACGCCGGTTCCATCGTGCCGCTCGTCTCAGGGGGGGCCATGTCCGGGATGTTATCATCGGCCATGCGGGTCCATGCTCGACTCTTCGCGACCGGCACGCTCGCCGCCGCCCTGGTGCTCCACGGCGCGGCGCAGCAACCAGCGCCCCCTCAACCGGCGCCCGCCTCCGCGCAGCCGCAGCAGCAGCCGCCGCCGCCGGCGCAGCCGCCGCCGGCGGGGCAGCGTCCCCCGGTCATCCGCAGCGGCATCAACTTCGTCAGCGTCGACGTCATCGTCACCGACAAGAAGTCCGGTGAAGTCGTCCTCGACTTGAAGCAGGAAGACTTCGACGTCCGCGAAGACAAGCGGCCGCAGAAGGTCGAGACCTTCGACGTCGTCAAGATCGACGCGCTGGTCGCCGCGACCAACCCGAAGGAAATCCGCAGCACCTACGACGAGGAGTCGGAGGCGCGGCAGCCGAACGTCCGCCTGTTCGTCGTCCTGCTCGACGACTATCACGTGCGCCGCGGCAACGATCTCGCGGTGAAGAAGCCGCTGATCGACTTCGTCAGCACGCAGCTCGCGCCGCAGGACATGGTCGCGTTCATGTATCCGCTGACGCCGGTGACCGCGCTGACCTTCACCCGCAACCGCGACTCGATGATCGCGGCCATCAACAAGTTCGAGGGGCGCAAGGGGCTCTACGAGCCGCGCAACGAGTTCGAGGAACGCTACGCCTACTACCCGGTGCAGACGGTCGAGAAGATCCGCAACGACGTGACGATGGACGCGCTCAAGGGGGCGGCGGTGCGGCTCGGCGGCATGCGCGACGGGCGCAAGTCGATCATCTTCGTGAGCGAAGGGTTCACCAGCACGGTGCCGGCGCAGTTGAACGAGCCGGTCGCGGCGATGCCGGGGATCGCCGGGCCGCGCCCGCAGCCGAACCAGAACATACAGGACCCGCGCGCCGACTCGCAGCGGTTCTTCAATCAGGCCGAGCAGCTGTCGCGGCTGCGCGAGGTCTACGACACGGTGAACCGGAACAACACGTCGATCTACGCGGTGGATCCGCGCGGCCTCGCCGTGTTCGAGTACGACATCAACCAGCGCGTCGGGGTGCAGCAGGACCGGCAGGACCTGAACGCGTCGATCGACTCGCTGCACGTGCTCGCCAACAACACCGACGGGCGCGCGATCGTCAACCGCAACGATCTCGCGGCCGGCATGAAGCAGATCATGCGCGACGCGAGCGGCTACTACCTGCTCGGCTACACGTCCTCGGCGGCGCCGACGGACGGCAAGTTCCACAGCATCGAGGTGCGGGTCAAGCGGCCGAGCGTGGAGGTGCGCGCGCGCAAGGGCTACTACGCCTACACGGCGGAGGACGCGGCCCGCGCGACGGCTCCGCCCAAGGCAGGCCCGCCGCCCGACGTCGCCAACGCGCTGAACAAGATCGTCGAGCCGAACCGCGCCGGACTGCCGGCCCGGTTCTGGACCGGCACCGCCCGCCAGCCGGACGGGAAGACCCGGGTCACGTTCGTCTGGGAGCCGCTCGGCGCCTCCGCCGACGCCCGCGTCAGCGACGCCGCCGCGCGCGTGGTGCTCACCGCGACCGGCGCGGACGGCAGTCCGCTGTTCCGCGGTCCGGTCGGGTCCGCCGACGCCGGCGATGGCGCAGCGGCGCCGGCATCGGGCGGCACGGCGGCGACCACGGGGTCTGCCGCGGCGCCGTCTCCGGCCGGGGCGGCGGTGACGTTCGCCGCGCCGCCCGGGCAGATCGATCTGCGGATGGTGGTGGAGAACGCGCGCGGCCAGGTGATCGACACCAGCACGCAGTCGCTGACCGTGCCGGATTACGCGCGCACGCAAGTCTCCTTCAGCACGCCGCGCCTCTATCGCGCCCGCACCGCGCGGGAGGCGCTGCTGGTCCGCAACAACGCCGACGCGCCGCCGACCGCCACGCGCGAGTTCAGCCGCGCCGAGCGGCTGCTGGTACGGCTCGACGCCTACGCCGCCGGCGGCGGGGCGCCGGAAGTCACCGCCAGGCTCCTCAATCGCGCCGGCACGGCCATGGCCGACGTGCCGATACAGGCGGCGGAAGGGAAGCCGTACCTGATCGACTTTCCGCTCGCCTCGCTCGCCGCCGGTGAATACATCATCCAGGTGAACGCCAAGACCGCGTCGGGCGCGGCGCAGGAGATGATCGCCTTCAAAGTCGGAACGTAGGCTGCGGCAGTTGCCAAACCGCCGTCCGGGCGTTATGCTCCTCGCGTGGACATATCCAAGTTGGACATATACCTGCTGCTGGCGCTCGCCGACGGTCCCGCCCACGGCTACGCCGTCATGCAGGCGATTCGCCAGCGATCGGCGGGTACGGTCAGCGTCGGGACGGGATCGTTCTACCGGCGGCTGTCGGCGCTCATCGACGCGCGGCTCGTCGAGGAAGCCGATCGGCCCCGCCAGGACGATCCGCGGCGCGGCGCGTACTACCGCATCACCGCGGCCGGACGCCGCGCGCTGAGCGGCGAGCGCGACCGGCTCGCCGCGCTGGTCGCCGCCGTGGACGGGCTGCGTCCGGCTTCCCGGCGGGGGCGGACGTGAGCGCCGGTTCCCGCCTGTTCGACCTGCTGCTGCGCGCCAGTCCGCGGGCGGCGCGCGAGCGGTTCGGCGCCGGGATGCGGTACGGCTGGGCGCGCGACCTCGCCGAGGCGCGATCGCGCGGCCGCCGCGCCGTCGCCGGCTTCTGGATCGTCACGATCATCGAGGCGTGTCGCTTTGCGGCGGCTGAACGGACACGGGGCGCCTCGCTGCGCGGATCCTTGACCATCGACTGGCGCGACGCCTGGCGATCGCTGCGCGCGGCGCCGCTGGTCAGCGCCTTTGCGGTCCTGTCGCTTGCCCTCGGCATCGGCGGCGCCACCGCGCTGTTCTCGATCCTCAACACGCTCGCGATGAAGCCGCTGCCGGTGCGGGATCCCTACGGTCTGCTGCTGCTCGATCAGGGATCGTGGACCAATCCGATCTGGGAAGCGATCCGCGATCGTCAATCGGGCATCGCCGCCGGCGCATTCGCCTGGGCGGGCGATCGTTTCAACATCTCACCCTCGGGTGCCGCCGACACCGTGCAGGGGCTGTGGGTCAGCGGCAGCATGTTCGAGGTGCTCGGCGTCGGCGCGGAGATCGGCCGCACCATCTCGCCGGCCGACGACGTGCGCGGCGGAGGCGCCGATGGCCCCGTGGCGGTGATCGGGTACGGCTTCTGGCAGCGCCGCTACGGCGGCGCGCCGGACGTCATCGGCCGCAGCCTCAGCATCGAGCGCGTGCCCTTCACCATCGTCGGGGTCGCGCCGCAGGGCTTCTTCGGACCCGACGTCGGGCGCAGCTTCGACGTGGCGATTCCGCTTGGCGCCGAGCCGCTCGTCCGCGGCCGTGACAGCTCGCTCGATCAGCGCAGCCGGTGGTGGATGAACGTCATGGCGCGGCTCCGTCCCGGCCAGACGATCGAGGACGCGACGGCGCGCCTGCGCGCGGTCCAGCCGCAGATCCGCCAGGCAACGCTGCCGGCGCTGCGCCGCGCCGAAGACGCCGCCGAGTACCTGGCCGCGCCGCTCACGTTCGTGGCCGCGCCTGGCGGCCGATCGATCCTGCGGCCGCGCTACGAGCGTCCGCTCACCATCGTCCTCGGCGTCGTCGGCATCGTCCTGTTGATTGCCTGCGCCAACGTCGCCAACCTGTTGATCGCGCGCGCGACCGCGCGACGGCCCGAACTGACGCTGCGGCTTGCCCTGGGCGCCTCTCGCTGGCGGCTCGGCCGGCAGCTGCTGGCGGAGAGCGCGATGCTCGGCGCCGCCGGCGCGGCGCTTGGCGTCTGGCTCGCGGGGCACGCCAGCCGGCTGCTGGTCGCGCAACTGTCGTCGGTCTCGTCGAGCGTCAGTCTGGATCTCACGCTGGATCCGCGTGTGCTCGGCTTCACCATCGCCGTCAGCCTCGGCTCGGTCCTGCTGTTCGGCGCCGCTCCGGCGTTGACGGTGAGCCGGCTCTCGCCGAACGACGTGCTCAGGGAGCATGGCCGGACCGGATCCATGGACCGGCCGACCCTGGTTCGCCACGCCAGCGTCGTGATCCAGGTGGCGCTGTCGCTTGCGCTCGTCGTCGCGGCCACTCTCCTGACGCGAACGTTCGTCCAGCTCGTCTCGCGGGACGCGGGATTCGATCGGCGCGGCGTACTGCTGGTGAACGCCGATCTGTCCCGCAGCGGCGTCGCAACCGCCGCGCTCGGGGATGCGCTCCAGCGTCTGGTGAACGCGGTGGAGGCCGTGCCCGGCGTCTCGTCGGCCGCCGCGTCGTTCACGACACCGGTGGCGCCGGCCGGATGGAATACGCCGATCGCGGTGCCCGAGGGATCGCCGCTGACCCGCCGCGAGCGCATGTCCTGGATGAATGCCGTGTCGCCGGGGTGGTTCTCGACGCTTGGCGTCCGCCTCGTCGCCGGGCGCGACTTCAACGCCGGGGACCGGCACGGTGCGCCGGCCGTGGCGATCGTGAACCGCGCGTTCGAGCGCCGGTTCCTGGGGGGACGACCGGCGATCGGCCAGATCGTGCGCCGCCCTTTACCGGGACGAGCGGCCGAGTACGAGGTCGTCGGCGTGGTCGAGGACGCGGTCTACCGATCCCTGCGCGCGCCGATGGAGCCGACGATGTACCTGCCGCTGCTCCAGGCGGACGATACCGGACCGGTCATCGTCCTCTCCCTCCGATCGCAGGGCGTTCCGCCCCGTGTGCTGGTGAAGAGTGTGGCCGCAGCGTTGGAACGGGAGCAGCCGGCCGCGGTGCTCGGCTTTCAGACGCTCGACGAACAGGTGCAGACGTCGCTCGCGCAGGAGCGTCTCGTCGCTACCGTCGCGGGGTTCTTCGGCGGCCTCGGCCTGCTGCTCGCCGCGATCGGGCTGTACGGCGTGACGTCACACGGCGTGACGCTGCGGCGCGGCGAGATCGGGATCCGGATGGCGCTCGGCGCCAGCGCGGACGGCGTGATCCGGATGATCATCGCGCGCGTCGCGAGGCTGGTCGCTCTTGGAATCGTGCTGGGGGCCGCGCTCTCGGCGTGGGCGGCGACGTACGTGCGGACGCTGCTCTATGGCCTCGAGCCCCGCGATCCCTGGACCTTCGCCGCAGCCGCGCTGCTGCTGACGGTTGTGGCGGCGCTCGCCGCCTGGCTGCCGGCACGACGTGCGTCGCGCATCGACCCGATGCAGGCGCTGCGCAACTGACGGCCGCTACGAGGCGCGGAGCGCGATGCTCGGGTCGACGCGTGCGGCGCGGCGCGCGGGCAGATAGTTGGCGAGCGCGGCGGATCCGAGCATGACGGCGACGGCGCCGGTCCACGCGGCGGGATCGGCGGCGCCGACCCCGTACAGCGCCGAGGCGATCGCGCGCGCGGCAATCCACGAGAGCACGAGACCGACGGTCAGTCCGCCGGCGACGATGCCGAGACCCTGGCGCATGACCATGCCGAGCACGTCGCCCGGGGTCGCGCCGAGGGCGATGCGGATGCCGATCTCGCGCGTGCGCCGCCCGACTGCATAGGCGATGACGCCGTAGAGACCGATGGCGGCGAGGAGCGTCGCCACCACACCGACCAGCGCCAGCGTCTGCGCCGCCAGGCGCGCCGGCAGCAGATTCGCCGCCACCTGCGCCTCCATCGTCTGGTTGTCGAGGAAGACCGCGTTGGGCTCGAGCGCCAGCAGTTCGCGCCGCATCGCCGCCAGCAGCCCTCGCGCGTCCGAGGCGGTGCGCGCGATCAGCACCTCGCCGGTGAACTGGCGCTGGCCGAGCGCGTAGTGGATGTACGGCGTCGGCTTCTCGCCGACGGTTTCCACCTTGTAGTCGGCGACGACGCCGACCACCTCGAACTCGGGGCCGTCCGCGGCGCGGGTGCGGAAGCGGCGGCCGAGCGGCTCCTCGCCGGGCCAGTAGCGGCGGACGAAGGCGTCGTTGACGATTGCGACCCTCGCCGATGACGGCGTATCCGCGGCAGTGAAGTCGCGCCCGCGCACGAGCGGCACGTTCAGCGTCTTGAAGTAATGCTCGTCCACCCACGTCGCCGAGACGGGCGTGCCGCGGTCGTCGGGGAGCGATCGCTCCGGGAAGAAGATGGTGTTGCGGTTGTAGTTGATCGCGAGCGGCTGGCGAACCGCACGCGCGACCGACGTGACGCCGGGAATCGCGCTGACGCGTTCCGCCGCGCGCTCGAACAGCGCCGCCGCGCGCGCCTCGGTGTAGCCGATCAGGCCCAGCTCCGTCCCCAGCGCGGCGGCTCCCTCGGCCCGGAAACCCAGATCGACGCGTTGCGCCTGGAGGATGCTGCGGATCAGCAGGCCGGCGGTGACGAGGAGAACGAGCGTGACCGCGGTCTGCGCCACGACGAGCCCGTCGCGGATCGTCCAGCGGCGGCCCGCCCTGGCGATGGTCGCTTCCCCCTTCATGTCGGCGGCGAGGTTCACGCGCGTGGCGCGCAGCGCCGGCATCAGGCCGGCGAGCAGGCCGGCGGCGGTCGCGACGACGGTGGTGAAGAGCATGACCCGGCCGTCGACGTGCAGGTCGAGCGCCACCGGAACCGGGAGCGGCAGCGGCAGCGCCGCGATCACCTGGATGGCGAACGACGCGAGCATAATGCCCGCGGCCGCGCCGAGGGCCGCGAGCACGAGGCTCTCGGTCAGGAGCTGTTGAATCAGCCGCCGCCGGCTGGCGCCAATCGCGAGGCGGATGCCGATCTCGCGCTGCCGTCCCGACGCGCGCGCCAGCAGCATGTTGGCGACATTGGCGCAGGCGACGAGCAGCACCAGCCCGATCGCGATCCCGAGGCCGGCCGCGACGGGCCGCAGCATCCGATCCGCCTCGGGGTGGATGCGCACGTTCGCGGCGGTCGCGATCGGACGGCGATCGTTGGTCCTGGGATGCGCCGCGGCGAGCTGGCTCATGATCGCCTGCAGGTTGGCCTGCGCGCGGGCCGCGGTCTCGCCGTCCTTCAGCCGGCCTTTCATGAACAGCCAGCGCTGTCCCCGGCGATCGAGGCGCGAGGTGCCGGTCGGAGAGGGCACGACATCCTGGATGCCGGCCGGCTCGACGTCTTCGACCCAGGCGATCGGCGTCCACATTTCCGGCTGCAGCATCGGCACGAGGCCGGTGAACGCCTCCGGTGCCACGCCGACGATGGTGTAAGGCTGCCCGTGAATCAGCAGCGTGCGCCCCAGCGCGGCGGGGTCACGGGCAAAGTCGCGCGCCCATACCGCGTGCGAGATCACCGTCACGCGCGGCGCTCCCGCGCGGTCGTCCTCTGGAAGCAGCGTGCGCCCGAGGGCGGCGGAGATGCCGAGGACCTGGAAATAATTCCCGGTGACGACCTCGCCCAGCGCCATGCGCGAGCGATCGCCGGCCTTCAGCGCGCCAATCGACGGGCTGTAGGCGAGCAGGCCCGTGAACACGCGGTTGCCCGCCTGGAAATCGAGGTAGTCAGGATAGGAGCTGGTCGCGTAGGTATCGCCATCCCCGCCGCGCGTGTAGACGTCCACGAGCCGCGCCGGATCGGCAATCGGCAGCGGCCTGAACAGCAGCGCGTCGACGATGGAAAAGAGGGCCGTGTTGAAGCCAATCCCCACGGCGAGCGAAAGGACCGCGACGACGGTGAACCCCGGGCTGCGAAGCAGCCACTTCACCGCATAGCGAACATCAGCGAGCATGCCCGAGAATACGCGGACTCAGCCGCTGGAGTTCAGCAGTGTCCTGCCGGCGGCGACCCGCCCGTCCACGCCGCCCGACGGCGAGCGAACGCGAGCCCCTCGTCCACGCTGCCCGACGGCGAGCGAACGCGAGCCCGCTGTACCTCTGCCCGACCGCGAGCGAAACGAGCCATCCTTCCACGCTGCCCCGACGACGAGCGAAGCGAGCCACCCTTCCGCGCTGCCCGACCGCGAGCGAAGCGAGCCACCCTTCCACGCTGCCCTGACCGCGAGCGAAGCGAGCCCCCCTTCCACCCTGCCCGACAGGGAGCGAAGCGACCCTCCCTTCCACCCTGCCCGACAGGGAGCGAAGCGACCCTCCCTAGGCGTACATCCCGCGCATCTTGGTGACGGTGGCGACCCGGTTGATGGCGACGATGTAGGCGGCGGTGCGCATGTCGGTCTTGTACCGCTGGGCCGTCTTGAGGACGTCGTCGAACGCCTCGCACATCTTGGCTTCGAGGCGCTGGTTCACTTCCTGCTCGCTCCAGAAGTAGCCGTGGCGGTCCTGCACCCACTCGAAGTACGAGGTGGTGACGCCGCCGGCGTTGGCCAGGATGTCGGGGATGACGAACACGCCGCGGTCGTGCAGCGACTTGTGCGCGTCCGGCGTCGTCGGGCCGTTGGCCCCTTCGGCGATGATCCTGGCGCGGATTGTCGACGCGTTCTCCATCGTGATCTGATTCTCGAGCGCCGCCGGAATCAGCACGTCGACGTCGAGCCCGAACAGCTTCGTGTTGTCGAGCGCCTCGCCGCCGCTGAAGCCCTCCACCGAACGGTGCTGCTTGACGTAATCGAGCATCTTCGGGATGTCGAGCCCCTTCTCGTTGTAGACGCCGCCCTTCCAGTCGGTCACGGCGACGATCCGCGCGCCGATCTTCGCCAGCAGGTCCGCCGACACCGAGCCGACGTTGCCGAAGCCCTGCACCGCGACCGTCGCCGTCTTGATGTCGAGGCCGAGATGCTTTGCCGCCTCGCGGGTGACGATCATGACGCCGCGGCCGGTCGCCTCGCGGCGCCCGAGCGATCCGCCCATCTCGATCGGCTTGCCGGTGACCACCGCCGTGGCGGTGTGGCCGACGTGCATGCTGTAGGTGTCCATCACCCACGCCATGATCTGATCGTTGGTGTTGACGTCGGGCGCCGGCACGTCCTTCTCGGGCCCGATCGCGTCGACGATCTCCGCGATGTAACGGCGCGTGAGCGCCTCGAGCTCGCGGCGCGACAGGCGGTTCGGGTCGACGATGATCCCTCCCTTGCCGCCCCCGAAGGGGACGTGGGCGACGGCGCATTTCCAGGTCATCCACGCGGCGAGCGCGGTGACTTCGTCGAGCGTGACGTTCGGGTGGTAGCGGATGCCGCCCTTGGCGGGGCCGAGGGTGATGTTGTATTGGACCCGGTAGCCGGTGAAGACCTCGATCTCGCCGTTGTCCATCTGGATCGGGCACGACACGACGATCTGCCGCTTCGGGGAGGTGAGAATCTTCCAGATGCCGGGATCGAGTCCGAGCAGGCGCGCGGCTCCGTCGAACTCCTGGAGCATCGCGTTGAAAACGCTGCCGTTTCCTTCCATGTTTCTCCCGTAGAATGCAAACGGTCCACGGTACCGTGCCGCGGAGGGGAGTGTCAACTGCGGGCCAGAGTTGCAGTTGCTGTCGCCGACGTACTCACGCCGAGGTCGCAGAGGCTCGAAAGCCTTTCGGGCAGGGCGCTATAATCGATGCTCATGAAAACCGCGCCGGCGCCCGCCGCGAAAGAGCTGACCGAGCGGTCGGTGCCGTTCACCACCATTTCCGGACGGCCGATCGATCGCGTGTATACGCGCGAGAGCGTCCCCGGCGTCGAGCTGCCCGATCCCGGCGAGTTCCCCTACACGCGCGGCATTCATCCGACGGGCTACCGCGGCAGGCTGTGGACGATGCGGCAGTTCGCCGGCTTCGGCGCGCCGGAGGAGACGAACCAGCGCTTCAAGGATCTCCTCGCCGCCGGCGGCAGCGGCCTCAGCGTCGCGTTCGATCTGCCGACGCTGATGGGGCGCGACCCCGATCACGAGCTGTCGCTCGGCGAAGTCGGCAAGTGCGGCGTCAGCGTCGTCTCGCTCGCCGACATGGAGCGGCTGTTCGACGGCATCTCGCTCGGCGGCATCACGACGTCGATGACGATCAACTCGCCGGCGCCGATGATCTTCGCGATGTACCTGGCGGTCGCCGAGAAGCAGGGGGCCGACTGGAAGACGCTCTCGGGGACGATCCAGAACGACATCCTGAAAGAGTTCATCGCGCAGAAGGAGTACATCTTCCCGCCGCGCCAGTCGATGCGGCTGATCACCGACATCTTCGCGTTCTGCTCCCGCGAGGTGCCCAAGTGGAACACCATCTCGGTGAGCGGCTATCACATCCGCGAGGCCGGCTCGACCGCGGCGCAGGAGCTGGCGTTCACCCTGCGCGACGGCATCGAGTACGTGCAGTACGGCGTCGACGCCGGGCTCGACGTCGACGCCTTCGCGCCGCAGATCTCCTTCTTCTTCAACTCGCACAGCGACTTCTTCGAGGAGATCGCCAAGTTCCGCGCCGCCCGCAAGCTGTGGGCCGAAGTGATGCGGGATCGTTTCAAGGCGAAGAACGAACGGTCGTGGAAGCTGCGCTTCCACACGCAGACCGCCGGCGTCTCGCTCACCGCGCAGCAGCCCTACAACAACGTCGTGCGGACGGCGCTGCAGGCGCTCGCCGCGGTGCTCGGCGGGACCAATTCGCTGCACACCAACTCGCTCGACGAGGCGCTGGCGCTGCCGACCGCGGAGGCGGCCACGCTGGCGCTGCGGACGCAGCAGATCATCGCCCACGAGAGCGGCGTCACCAACGTCGTCGATCCGCTGGGCGGGTCCTACTTCGTGGAGCGGCTGACGCTCGACATGGAGCGCGAAGCCAGGCAGTACTTCGACGTCATCGATCGCATGGGCGGCATGGTCGAGGCGATCGAGCAGGGGTTCCCCCAGCGCGAGATCGCCGAGGCCTCGTACCGCTTCCAGCAGTCGGTCGAGCTCCGCGACAAGATCATCGTCGGCGTCAACGACTTCGTCCAGGACGATGCCGCGCCGGTGCCGATCCTCTACATCGACGAGACCACGGCCGAGCGGCAGGTGGCGCGGCTGCACGAGCTGCGCCGGACGCGCGACCACGCCGCCGTCGCCGGGGCGCTCGATGCGCTCAAGCAGACCGCGCGCGGCACCGGCAACACCATGTATCCGCTGCTGGACTGCGTCCGCGCCTACGCGACCGTCGGCGAAATGTGCGACGCGTTGAGAGAGATCTGGGGAGAGTACGAGGAAGTGCCGCTGATTTAGCTTTCGGCTGCCGGCTACCGGCTACCGGCTACCGGCCACCGGCTACCGGCCACCGGCGATCGGCCACCGGCTACCGGCTGCCGGCCGAGAGCTGAAATCTGAGAGCTGACACTGATGCAGAAGATCCGAGTCGTCATTGCCAAGCCCGGTCTCGACGGGCACGATCGCGGCGCCAAGGTCATCGCGCGGGCGCTGCGCGACGCCGGCATGGAAGTCATCTACACCGGGCTGCGCCAGACGCCCGAGCAGATCGTCGGCGCCGCGCTCCAGGAAGACGCCGACGTCATCGGCCTCTCGATCCTCTCCGGGGCGCACATGCACGCGTGCCCGCGCGTGATGGACCTGCTGAAGGAAAAAGGGCTGGAGGACGTGCTCGTCGTCGTCGGCGGGATCATTCCCGACGTCGACATCCCCAAGCTGCAGGCGATCGGCATCAAGGGCATCTTCCTGCCCGGCAGCCCGATGCAGCAGATCATCGAGTTCATCAACGCCAACGTCCGGCCGCGAGCCGAAGCTATCTGAAGCGGTAGAGCCGGACGTGCGCGCCTTCCCATCGCGAGCTGGCCACCAGCTCGAGTGACGGGTTCGCGTCCAGCGCCTCGAACGTCGGCGCGCAGCGGTACTGGCGCGGCTCCAGCGCGCAGTTGAACGTCAGGTGCGTGGCGCCGGCGGCGCGCGCCGCGGCAATCGCCTCGGGCGCGGGGAACGGTTCCACCCGCGTCTGCAGGGAAATCCAGCGCTCGGTGAACGACCCGCTGTAGCCGTTCAGCAGCCGCGCCCAGTGCCGGGTCGAGAAATACATGTAGTCCGGCGACCGATCCCACGGGAACTCCGCCAGCACCATCGACGGCGTGACGGAGCGGTAGATGTCGGGCGGGTCGGTCCAGAAGTCCACCACCCGCACGTCGAGGCGCAGATCGACGAGCGCCAGCGCCGCCACCGCCGCGAACGCCGGCGTGCCGAGCCGGACCCGCGCGGCGGCGGCGAAGAGCCGCCGCGTGCCCAGGGCCGCGAGCACGACGAGCGCGGTGCCGACGAAGACCGAGAATCGCGCCGGCACGCGCAGCCCGCGGTAGGGCATGACCCAGCGATACAGATCGTCGTAGGTCAGGCCGTACGGCCCGAGCGACCAGTCGAAGGCGAGCGCGCCGCCGACGAGAGCCGCCGCACCGACGGCGCCGCCGGCCGGGACGGCGCCGATCGCCGCGGCGCCGAGTATCGCGAGGCCCGGAAACATCTCGCGCTCGGATCGGTTGCCGCGGCGCGAGATCCACTGGTAGGCCGCCAGCCGCCCCTGCGGCCGGCCGTATTCCGCGGGCTGCGCGCTGAATGCACCCGCGAGCGCCAGGCTGCGGTCGCCGCGGGCCGCGGGTGATTGCATGTAGGGCAGCCCCAGCAGCGCGAACGACAGCGCGACGATCGCCGCCGCCGGCGCGAGCGCCGCGGCGAGGCGGCGCGACGGGCCGACGCCCCATCCGGCGGCGACGATCGCGCCGAACGGCGCGAGGAACGTCAGCAGCATCAACCCGAGATACATCGACGCGAACCACTGCGCGGCGACGATCGCCCCGAGCGCGACGCCGCGGCGCACGGCCGGCGACACCAGCAGATCGAGCAGCGCGACGATCGCGAGCGGAATGAAGAAGGTGTACTGCAGCTCGAGATGGCTGTAGTGTTCACCGTGAAAGGGGTACAAGGCGCCGAAGACGCCGGCGACGAAGCCGCAGCGCAGGTCGGCGGTGAGCCGCCAGGCGAGGTAGAAGAACGCCAGGGCGTTCAGTGGAAACGCGATCAGGAACAGGAGGTTGCCGACCAGCAGCGGGTCGGCGCCGAGCAGCAGCACCGGCGCCGCCGCCATCGCCTGCAGAACCGTGGCATCCGAATAGGTGAGCGTGCGCGTCTCGGGATAGAAGATGTTGCCGTCGAACAGGCGCCGCGGATCGGCGGCGAGCTGGTGGGCAAACGCGGCGAGACGCCAGGCCGAGAACACCGGATCGCCGCGATCGGGAACGCGACGCGGATGCAGCACGTGCGGCATCAGCCAGACGAGCGACGCCAGCGCCGCCGCCGCCGCATAGAGCCAGAAGCCCGCCGGGCGCACGGCCGTCGACGCGAAGCGCGACCGTTCCTCGCGGACGGCGCCGCCTGCCTGCCGCGGCAGGGCGGGCAGCAGGCGTTCCCCCCGCGCGATCAGCAGCCGCAGCGCGGCGAGCGCGACGCAGACGACGAGCGCGTTGACGACGCCGCGGAGCGAGATGCGCATTCCCGCGAACGCGAGCCGCGTGCCGCCGCCGAGGAGGATGACGAGCGCGGCGCTGCCCGCGGCGATGGCCGCGGCGTCGAGCAGCGTGACGAGGATCCTGCGGATGCCGCTCAAGGTATCATGGAGGCATGCCTCACAAGCTCCTGCTGGCGGACGACAGCGTCACCATCCAGCGCGTCATCGAGCTGACGTTCGCGGACGAGGATGTGCAGGTCACCGCCGTCGGGAACGGACAGGAGGCGATCGACCGCGTGCAGCGCGACCGGCCGGACATCGTCCTCGCCGACGTGGGCATGCCCGAGCGGAACGGCTACGAAGTCGCGGCGTTCGTGAAGGGGAACCCGTCGACGGCGCACATCCCCGTGGTGCTGCTGACCGGCGCGTTCGAGCCGGTCGACGAGGGGCGGGCGCGCGCCGTGGGCTGCGACGGCGTCCTGGTGAAGCCGTTCGAACCGCAGATCGTCATCAGCCGGGTGAAGGATCTGCTCGCGGGACGCGCTCCCGCCGGCATGTGGAACGCGCCGCCGGCGGCGCAGGGGCCGGTACGGCAGCCGCCGGACTCGAATCTGCGCGCCCCGGCGCCGGCCGCCGCGCCGTCGAGCGATCCGCTCGAAGCCTATTTCGATCGGCTGGACGCCGCGTTCGCGTCGTCCGGCAGCGGCGGATCCGCCGCGGATCCGTTTGCCGGCGTCCCACCGTCGAACGGCGGCGGCGCCACGACGCGCGAGACGATTCCCCTGTCGCGGCGCCCCGCGCCGGGCGAGGCGCCGGCCGCTCAGCGCGACCCGTTCTCGGACTGGGACCCGGATCTCAAGGGGGATCCGGCGCCGCCGGCGCCGGAGACGCGGTCCCCGCAGAAGCTGACGGTCGCCGCGCCGCCTGCGGCCGCTCCGCCGGCCGCCCCGCCGCCCCCGTCGATGGCGGCATCCGCGCCGCCGCCGGCCGCCGCATCGCATCCGGCACCGGCTCCGCCGGCGCAGCCCGCCGCGCTGCCCGCGTCGCTGGTCGACGCGTTCGCGGCGCTGCTCGCCGCGGAACAGAAGATCGGGCTCGCGCCATCGGCCGCGCCGCCGCCGTCCGCCGGCGCCGCCCCGACTCCGCCGGAGCCGCCGCCGATCACCGACGAGATGATCGACGAGATCTCGTCGCGCGTGCTCGCGCGGTTGAGCGCCGACGCCCGTCCGTCCATCCTCGACGTCGCCGAGCGCCTGGTGCGCGAGGAGATCGAGCGCATCAAGAAGAACGCCTGATGACCCATCCCGTTCGCGTGCCCGAGAAGCCAGCACTCGAGGGGCTCGAACCGAAGTGGATGCAGCGCTGGGAAGAGGCCGGCGTCTATCGCTTCGATCGCACGCGGCCCCGCGCCGACGTGTTCGCCATCGACACGCCGCCGCCGACCGTCAGCGGATCGCTGCACGTCGGCCATGTCTTCTCCTACACCCATACCGACGTCGTCGCGCGGTTCCATCGCATGCGCGGCAAGGCGGTGTTCTACCCGATGGGGTGGGACGACAACGGCCTGCCGACCGAGCGCCGCGTGCAGAACTACTTCGGCGTGCGCTGCGATCCGTCGCTGCCGTACGACCCCTCGTTCGCCCCGCCCGAAAAGCCGGGCAAGCAGGCGATCTCCGTTTCGCGCCCCAACTTCGTCGAGCTGTGCGCGCGGCTGACCGCGGAGGACGAGAAGGCCTTCGAGGCGCTGTGGCGCTATCTCGGGCTGTCGGTGGACTGGGCGATGACCTACGCCACCATCGACCAGGCGTCGCGGCGGATCTCGCAGGTGTCGTTCCTGCGCCTGTTGCAGAAAGGGCTGGCCTACCAGCTCGAGGCGCCGACCTTGTGGGACATCGACTTCCGCACCGCGGTCGCCCAGGCGGAGCTGGAGGATCGCGAGCAGCCTGGCGCGTACCACCGCATCGAGTTCGCGCGCGGCGACGGCGGCGGGGCAGTCGCGATCGAGACGACGCGCCCAGAGCTCATCCCCGCGTGCGTCGCGCTGGTGGCGCATCCCGACGATGAGCGCTACAAGCCGCTGTTCGGCAGCGACGTGATCACGCCGCTGTTCGGCGTGCGCGTGCCGGTGCGCCCGCACGAGCTCGCCGATCCCGAAAAGGGATCCGGCATCGCGATGATCTGCACGTTCGGCGATCTCACCGACGTGATCTGGTGGCGCGCGCTGTCGCTGCCGGTGCGCGCGATCATCGGCGTCAACGGCGCGCTGAAACCGGTGACCTGGGGGACGGAGGGCTGGGAGTCCGCGGACCCCGGCCGCGCGCAGCAGGCGTACGATCAGCTCGCGAACCTCTCCGCGGCGAAGGCCCGGACGCGCATCGTCGAGCTGCTCCGCGAGAGCGGCGCGCTGATCGGCGATCCGCGGCCGATCACCCATGCCGTCAAGTTCTACGAGAAAGGGGATCGTCCGCTCGAGATCGTCACCAGCCGGCAGTGGTTCGTGAAGACCATGGCGTTCCGCGACGTGCTGCTCGCCCGCGCCAGCGAGCTGCAGTGGCATCCGCCCTACATGCAGGCGCGGCTGGAGAACTGGATCAACGGCCTCAACGGCGACTGGTGCATCAGCCGCCAGCGCTTCTTCGGCGTGCCGCTGCCCGTCTGGTACCCGGTGCTCGCCGACGGCAGCCTCGATTACGCCCATCCAATCCTGCCGCCGGAAGAGCGCCTCCCGATCGATCCGTCGACCGACGTGCCCGACGGCTACCGCGCCGAGCAGCGCGATCGGCCGGGCGGGTTCAGCGGCGATCTCGACATCATGGATACCTGGGCGACCTCTTCGCTCTCGCCGCAGATTGCGGGACGCTGGCTCGACGATCCGGATCTGTTCGCCCGCGTGTTCCCGATGGACGTGCGGCCGCAGGCGCACGACATCATCCGCACCTGGCTGTTCTCCACCGTGCTCCGCTCGGAGTTCGAGTTCGGCACGCTGCCGTGGCGGAACGCGGCGATCTCGGGCTGGGTGCTCGACCCCGATCGCAAGAAGATGTCGAAGTCCAAGGGGAACGTCGTCACGCCGATGGGACTGCTCGAAGAGCACGGCGCGGACGGCGTGCGCTACTGGGCGGCGAGCGGGCGCCCCGGGACCGACACCGCCTTCGACCCGGCGCAGATGAAGGTCGGACGGCGGCTCGCGATCAAGCTGCTGAACGCATCGAAGTTCGTGCTGGCGCGGCCGGAGCCGCGCGGCCCGATCACGCATCCGCTCGATGTCGGCCTGCTCGCGAACCTGGCTCCGCTGGTCAGAGAGGCGACCGAACGGCTCGAGCGGGACTACGACTACACCTGGGTGCTGCAGAAGACCGAGACGTTCTTCTGGGATTTCTGCGACAACTATCTCGAGCTGGTGAAGGCGCGGCGGTACGGAGATTTCGGCGAAGCGGCGGCGGGGTCGGCGAACTCGGCGATGCTGCTCGCGCTCTCGACCATCCAGCGGCTGCTCGCGCCGTTCCTGCCGTTTGTGACCGAGGAGGTGTGGTCCTGGTGGCAGCCGGGCAGCGTGCACCGGGCGGCGTGGCCGGGCGAGGCCGACATCACCGCCGCGATCGGCAGCGGCACCGCAGACGCCCGCGCGCTCTACACGGAGACGACCGCCATGCTCGGGGCCATACGCAAGAGTCGTTCTGAACTGGGCTTCTCGGGCGCCACTCAGTTCGATCGTGTTCGTGTCCGGACCGGCGAGGACCTCAATTCAAGACTCGGCCCCGTGCGTGCGGAGCTGCGCACCGCCGTCCGCGCGGACGAGCTCGAGTTCGTGCAGGATCAGGGGCTGGCCGCGGCGGACGTCCAGTTCTTCCCGAAAGCACAGGAGAAGGGCGCGTGAGATCCGTCCCGCGTCCGCCCAGCGAGCGAGCACTGCGATGAAGACCATACCGTTCCAGCCGCTCGACCCGGCGCTCTACCGCGAAATCGTGCGGCGCGCGCTGGCCGAAGACCTGGGATGGGGGGATGTGACGACCGAAGCGACCGTGCCGCCCGACGTGCGCGCCCGCGGCATCATCCTGGTGAAGTCTCCCTGCGTCATCGCCGGCCTCGACGTCGCGGCAGAAGCGTTCCTCCAGCTCGATC
Organism: Vicinamibacterales bacterium; assembly: GCA_035699745.1. Taxonomy (NCBI): domain Bacteria; kingdom Pseudomonadati; phylum Acidobacteriota; class Vicinamibacteria; order Vicinamibacterales; species Vicinamibacterales bacterium. Next base: position 40,974 of record DASSPH010000073.1, on the reverse strand, counting down.
CCGGCTGCAGCTTCGAGCGGAAACGCAAGGACGGCGATCGCTGCCGGCCCGGCGACGTGGTCGCCGAGCTGCACGGCCAGGCGGCGGCGATGCTCACCGCGGAGCGCACCGCGCTCAATTTCCTGCAGCGCCTCTCCGGCATCGCCACGCTGACCCGCACGTTCGTCGAGGCCGCGAACGGCGCGATCACCGTGCTCGATACGCGCAAGACGACGCCGACGCTGCGCGCGCTCGAGAAGTACGCGGTCCGCGCCGGCGCCGGCACCAACCACCGGGCGGGGCTGGACGACGGCGTGCTGATCAAGGACAACCACGTCCGGCTCGCCGGCGGCGTGCGCGAGGCCGTCAGGCGGATGAAGGACGCGGACCCCGAGATGCCGATCGAAGTGGAGGCGCAAAGCCTCGAGCAGATCGACGAGGCGCTCGAGGCAGGCGCCGACATCATCCTCTTCGACAACCTGCCGATCGACGCGATCCGCGAAGGCGTCCGCCGTGTGGGCGGCCGGGCGAAGGTCGAGCTCTCCGGAGGCGTCACGCTCGAACGCCTGCCCGAACTCGCGAAAACCGGGGCGACGTACGTCTCGGTCGGCGCGCTGACCCACTCGGCGCCGGCCGCGGATCTCAGCTTCGAGCTGGAACCGGAAAGATAGCCACGGACATCCCGAACGACATCACCGCGGCGCTGGCCGCGAACGCCGCGGAGCGGGGCGTCTTCGGCGCGCGGATGGTCTACGCGCCGGAAGTCGGCTCGACCAACGATCTCGCCGCTGCCGCGGCGGAGCGGGGGGCACCCGAGGGGACGACGTTCGTGGCGGGCGCGCAGACGGCGGGGCGCGGGCGGCTGGGACGGTCCTGGTTCTCGCCCCCCGGCAGCGGGTTGTACTGCTCGATCGTGATCCGCCGGACTGCCGCCGCGCCGTGGATCACGCTTGCCGCCGGGGTCGCCGTGGCGGAAGGCATCCGTCGCGCCACCGGTCTTCCGCTGCAGATCAAGTGGCCCAACGACATCGTGGCGGTCGACGGCGCCGGGTTCAAGGCGCGGCGCAAGATCGCCGGGCTGCTGGCCGAGGCGTCGTCGGGCCCGCAGGGAATCCAGCACATCGTGCTGGGCATCGGCATCAACCTTTCGCCGTCGGCGTTTCCTCCGGAGCTGTCGGGGCGCGCGGGATCGATCGAAGGGGAGCTCGGACGGCCGGTCGACGCGGGCCCCATCCTTGCGGCCGTCCTGGCGGCGCTGAACGGGACGCTGGCGGAGCTGGACGCGTCGGGTCCTGAAAGGCTGCGGGCGCGCTGGCTCGCGCTGGCGCCCTCGGCGCACGGGGCGCCGATTGCGTGGGACGGACCGTCCGGGCCGCTGACCGGCGTGACGGCGGGGATCGACGCCGACGGTGCGCTGCTGGCGCGCACCGGCGAGGGCCTCGCGCGCATCATCGCGGGTGAGGTACGCTGGGCCTGATGCTGGTAGCGCTGGACGTCGGCAACACCAACGTGACCATCGGCGTGTTCGACGGCGAGCGGCTGGCGCACAGCTGGCGCCTGGCCGCGCTGCGCGAGCGCACCGCCGACGAGCTCGGAATCTTCGTCACCCGGCTGTTCGAGCAGGCCCACGTGCCGATCGCGTCGGTGCACGCCATCGCGGTCGCGTCCGTGGTGCCGCCGCTGACGCGGCCGATGGAAGAGATGTGCGAGCGGTACTTCCATCGCACCGCGCTGGTGGTCGACGCGACCAACGCCGGCATGCCGGTCCGCTACACTCCCGCGGGGGACGTCGGTGCGGATCGGATCGTCAACGCGGTGGCCGCATGGGACAAGTACGGCCGCGCCGCGTCGGCGCCGCTGATCGTGGTCGATTTCGGCACCGGCACCACGTTCGACGCGGTGTCCGCCGCGGGCGAGTACCTCGGCGGGGTCATCTGCCCCGGCATCAACATCTCGGCGGAAGCGCTGTTCCAGCGCGCCGCGCGGCTCCCGCGCGTCGAGGTGCGGAAGCCGCGGGCGGTGATCGGCCAGAACACCGTCGAGGCGATGCAGTCGGGATTGTTCTTCGGCTACGTCGAGATGGTCGACGGCCTCGTGCGGCGGATGCGGACCGAGCTGCAGGCCGGCGACCGCGCGGTCATCATCGCCACCGGCGGCCTCGCGGAGGTCATTTCCGGCGAGAGTACGTCCATCCAGTACGTGGACGCGAACCTCACGCTGGAGGGGCTGCGGTTGATCTGGGAGCGCACCCATTCGTGATCGAGCCCGACGAGTACTGCCGCGCCATCGAGAGCTATCTCTGCCGCAAGAACGAAGGACACCTGATTCGCATCGTCGGACCCGTGTTCGAGCAGGTGTCCGGGTGGGCGGCGCAGGGCGTGCCGCTCGCGGTCGCGTTCCGCGGCATCGACCAGTACTGCGAGCGTTACTACGCGAAAGGGCCGCGGCGCCGTCCGGTGCGCGTCGAGTTCTGCGAGGCGGACATCCTGTCGCTGTTCGACGACTGGCGGCGCGCCGTGGGCGTCGGCGGGCCGGCCGGGAGCGCCGGCGAGCGGGGCGCGCGTGATTCGCTGCCGTCGCACCTCGATCGGGTCATCGCGCGGCTGACCACGCTGCGGGCGCGCGTCTCTCCCGGGTTCAGCGCGCGGATCGAAGCCGCGGTGCGCGAGCTGGACGCGGCACGTTCGTCCGCCGCGCAGGCCCGTGGCGCATCCCGCGATGCGCTCCTCGATCGCCTCCGCGCGCTCGACACCGAGCTTCTCGCGTCGGCCCGCGAGGAGCTGGATGACGCGCGCCGCCTCGAACTCTCCACTGGCGCCGCCGCCGACATTGCGCCGTTCGCGGCGCGCATGACGCCGGAGGCGCGCGAGCGGGCGACCTCCGCGGCGTTCGATCGGCTGCTGCGGGACTCGATCGGCCTGCCGGCGCTGTCCCACGAGCCCTGACCATGAGCCTTGCCGAAGGGCAGGAGGTCGCGCTCGTCATCGAGAAGCCGGCGGCCGGCGGGCGGATGATCGCGCGGCATCTCGGCCAGGTCGTGCTCGTGCGCGGCGCGATCCCCGGCGAGCGGGTGCGCGCGTGGATCGAACGCGCGGAAAGGCAGATGGCCTTCGCGGTGACGCGCGAGGTCGTCGAGCCGTCGCCCGATCGGCGGCCCTCCGGACCCGACCCGCTCTGCGGCGGCGCGCTCTACTCTCACATTCGCTACGACCGGCAGCTCGCGATCAAATCCGACGTGATTCGCGATGCGTTTGCCCGGCTCGGGCGTCACCCGATCGAGAACGCGGTGTCCGTAGCCGGCTCCCCTGAAGAGGGCTACCGCATGCGGGCGCGGTTCCACGTCCGCGCCGGACGCGCCGGCTTCTATCGCGAGGGCACGCACGAGTTGTGCGATGCCGGCGGGACGCATCAACTCGGCGACGCCGCGGTCTCGGCAGTGACGGCCCTCGCCGAGGCGCTGGAACGTGACACGGCCGGGGCGGTGACCTCCATCGCGGTGACGGAGAACATCGCCGCCACCGAGCGGGCGGTTCATCTCGATCTCGCGCCGGGCGCGCGGCCGACCACGGCGTCGCTGGAGCGGCACGCCGCCGCCGCCGGCCTGCGCGGCATCAGCGCACGTACCGCCGCCGGCGAAGCGCTCGTCGCAGGCGATCCCATCGTCCGGGATCCGCTCTCCGCGCTCGTCGCAGACGACGCCAGCGGTGCAGTCCTCCAGCGTCACGCGGAGTCGTTCTTTCAGGGCAACCGCTTTCTGCTGCGGGACCTGGTGACGGCCGTAGTCGGCGCCGTTCCGGACGACGGCGAGGTGCTCGACTTGTATGCCGGCGTAGGACTGTTCTCCGCCGCACTGGCGGCGGCGGGGCGATCGGAGATCACGGCGGTGGAAGGGGATCGTGCCGGCGGGGCGGACCTGCGCGAGAACGCACGTCCTCACGCACCGCGTCTGAAGGCACGCATTCAACGCGTCGAGGACTACCTGAGCGCGCGCGCCGCGCACCGTGAAGTGACGATCGTGATCGATCCGCCGCGAACCGGCCTGTCGAAGGAGGCAGCCGATCGGCTGCTCCGTCAGCGGCCGGCCCGGATCGTCTACGTCTCGTGCGATCCGGCGACGCTGGCCCGCGATGCCCGCAAGATGCTCGACGCGGGCTATCGTCTGGAGGGCGTGCGCGCGTTCGACCTCTTCCCGAACACGCCGCACGTCGAGACCCTCGCCGTGTTCATCCGCGCCTAGCGGCGCGGCGCCGCTTCGACGCCGCGGCGACGAACTCCTTGAACAGTCCGGAGAACTCGCCGCTGTCGACGAAGTTCTCGGGGTGCCACTGCACGCCGACGCAGAACGTCCGGTCCGGCCGCTCGATCGCTTCGACCACGCCGTCCGGAGACACGGCAGAGACGACGAACTGCGGTGCGACGCGCGCCACCGACTGATGATGGCGGCTGTTGACGGGGCACGTCTCCAGGTCGGCTTCGGGACCGAGCGCTGCGGCGAGGCGGGAGCCGGGAGCAATCTTCACGGGGTGGGCGTGATGATCCTTCGGCACGTCCACCGCATGATTCAGATCCGTCTCCACCGCGGACGGGATGTCCTGGACGAGCGATCCGCCGCCGGCGACGTTCAGCACCTGGACGCCGCGGCAGATGGCGAAGATCGGGAGATCCTCCGCCATCGCGGCCTTCGACAGCGGGACCTCGAAGCGATCCCGCTCCGGCGCCGCCTGCGTCGTCTCGTGCGGCGTTTCCGCGTAGAGCGAGGGGTCGACGTCGAGGCCGCCGGTCAGCAGCAGGCCGTCGAGACTGCCGATGACTCGTGCCGGGTCGTCGGAGTCGCGCAGGACGATCGGCTCGCCGCCGGCGCGCTTCACCGACTCGACGTAGTCGTCCAGCCGGCTGCACGGTGTGATGCCGATGCGGGCGGCCATCACATCCGCTCCGGCACGCGGCACCCCATCAGATCGAGGGCCTGCGTGAGCTGCTGCCGGTAGTAGGCGATCGCGGCGGCGCGCCAGAGCCGCACGTCGGCGCGGTCTTCCTTGAGTACGGGATAGACGTGGTAGAACGCGTTGAACTGCTGGGCGAGCCCGAACGCGTACTTGGCGACCACGGAGAGCTCCAGCGTCCGCACCGCCTGATCCACCACGTCGTCCAGGCGTGCCGCTTCGAGCACCAGGCCCCATAATTCATCCGCGTCCTCGCCGTTGACCAGCGCGTCGGGCGCCAGCGAGGGCAGGGCCGACCTGACGGCCGCGGCGTCCACCCCTTCGCGCTCTTTCAGCTTGCCGAAGATGTTGTTCGCACGCACGACGGCGTATTGCAGGTACGGGCCGCTCTCACCTTCGAAGCTGAGCGCTTCGTCGATGTCGAACGCGATGACCTTGCCGCGCGAGAACTTGACCATGAAGTAGCGAACCGCGGCGACGGCAATGGTCTCGGCGGTGCGGCGGACGTCTTCGGGACTGAACTCCGGATTGCGCTTGGCGACTTCCGCCGCGGCCTTGGCGGTGAGGCGATCGATCAGGTCGTCCGCCTTGACGCCGAGCCCTTTACGCCCCGAGACCTCGACGAACGGCTTGCCGCCGTCTTCGCTCGGCTCGTAGCCGAGCTCGCGCGCCGTGCTGTGAGTGAGGGCCACCATCTCGTACGAGTAGTGCACCGATTGCCGCGCCTGCTGCTCGAACCCGAGCGCGGCGAGCGCCTGTTTCAGCAGTTTCTGCAGGTACGCCTGCCGCGTGTCGATGACGTTGCACACCATCGAGGCGCGCCCGAACTGCGGGTGCCCCTGGACGTCGGCGGCGGGATCCGACGTCGTCGAGAACAGCACCCGCCCGTCCGGGTCGGTCTCGAAGATGCGGTAGTGGAAGTCCTTGCCGAGCACGCCGAACTTCCACATCTGATACGCCATGTCCTTGCCGACGTAGGTGACGGTGCCGTCGGACCTCACGATCACCTTTTCCCTGGGCTCGCTGTCGTCGGGCTCGCCGGCCGCTTCCCGCGTTCCGGTGTCCGGTGCGTCGGGCTCGTCTTCGATCTTCATCACCCAGCAGCCGGCGAGCTTGCCGTCGGTCTGCAGGTAGACCTCGCCGGTCTTCTTGAGGAACTCGAACGCGTGCGACCAGAAGTGGAGCCGCAGGATGTCCCCCTCCCAAGTGAGGAGGTCGTAGCCGATGTTCAGGCGCCGCATGGTCTGCAGGTGGCAGCGGACGATGCGGTCGGCGATGAACGCCGCCATGGCCGCAGTGTCGTTGCCGCCGTGCTCGATGGCGTGCAGTGCGGCGCTGCGGATCTTCAGCCGTTCCTTGTCCCCCTCGTACCACTCCGTGACCCTGGCGTAGAGATCCCAGCAGTAGTAATCGAAGCGCGTCGTGCCGGCGAGCGTGCGGACCTCGTCGAGCGTCTTGCGCTCCAGCTCGCGGAACCCGACGACGACGTCGGCAACCTGGACGCCGGTGTCGTCGATGTAGTTCTGGATCTCGACCTCGCGCCCCTGAAACCGCAGCAGCCGGCCGAACGCGTCGCCGGTCGTGGCGTTGCGCAGGTGGCCGATGTGCGCCGCCTTGTTCGGGTTGATCGCGGTGTGTTCCACGATCGTCTTGCTGCGATCCCCCGGCGAGCCGCTCGACGTTCGCGGCCCGAGCCACTGCCTGAGCCAGTAGGGACGATCGAGAAACAGGTTGAGATATCCGTTCGGCGCGGCCTCGACCCGGCTGATGCCGTCGATCGCGCCGAGGGCCGCGGCGAGCTCCTGCGCGATGGCGCGCGGCGCCTTGCGCAGGCGGCGCGCCAGCGCGAAGGCGACCGGGACGGCGATGTCGCCGAGCGCCCGCCTGGGCGGGGTCTCGAGCGCCGGATCGGCGACGGCGGGATCGTCCGGAGACAGGTTGTAGAGGCGGCCGACCGTGTCGGCGATGCGGCGGCGAACGAGGTCGTGGACGGGCAGAATCACAGTAAATTATTCCGTGATACGATCTTTGGACGGTTTCTCATTCAGTTCAACCCAACCCCTGGCGCGTTGGTGATCATGCGGCGTGTTGACGTTCTCGAAGAGCGCGCCTTCGTCGTAGGGCGCCAGCGCATCCGGTTCCAGGATGCGCGCCCTCACGTCCTCCAGCAGTCCAGCGGCCTGAAGCGTTCCCTGTTCGATGCGGCGTCTGGCCGCCGCCGCGCAGCGCCTCCGGTAGACGGCGCACAGCGGCTCCAGTCCGCGCGCGGAGCGGGGCACCACGGCATCGGTCTCCGGCCAGCCGAGACTTTCCGCCGCCAGCCGTTCGAGCAGCGCGGCGGTCACGAACGGCAGATCGCAGGCGACGATCAGCACGTGCTCGTGCGCCGCGTCCAGCAGCGCGCTGTAGATCCCGCCCAGCGGGCCGGCGCCCGGGATGGCATCCGCGATCACGCGGATCCCGAGATCGGCGTAGCGCCGGGGATCGTTGCACACGATCCGGATGTCGTCCGCCACCGCCGAGAGCGCTGCAAGCTGTCGATCGATGATGCGCGCGCGTCCGACGGTCAGCGACGCTTTGTCGGCGCCGCCCAGCCGCCGCGCGCGGCCGCCGGCAAGGATGGCCGCCGAGACGCCGAGTGCCACATGCGAAGTTACCATGACTGAATCCAGGATCGGTCGTGTGCTGGTCGCCAGCCTGCACCAGGCGATCGCGGATCTGCTGCCGACGCGGCTCGAGTTCTACGAGAACTGGCTGAACGTGGCCGGGCTGCGCGAGGGGACGATCGGGCTGGCGCCGCTCACCGCGGTGCTCAGCTTTCTCCGCACCGAGGGGCACGCCTACGGCCTGATCACGCAGCGCGCCGGTGAATACGCCGCGGCGTGGACGTTCGAGAACGTGCCGGCCTACGAACGCCGCATCGTCCGCGCGCTTCCCGCCGCCCTTCGCGCGCGGGCGGCGCTGCGCACCGCGCGCGCGCTGGTCCGAGCCACCTACCCGAGCTCGCGCGCCATCACCAGGATCAGGCGCGGCGTGGTGACGGTGGATCTGCGCGGGTCGTTGTTCTGCGAGGTGCGCGAGGCGTCGATGGAGCCCCTGTGCGGGTTCTATGCGGCGGCCATCGGCGGCGTGCTGCGGCTGTTCGACGTGACCGCCGACGCCCGCGTCAACGAGTGCCGCGCCGCCGGGGGCAGCCGCGCCTGCGTGTTATCCGTGACGCTCGACGGGCGCGCCAACGATCGCGCGGTTGCCGCATGATGCTGCCGCTGCTGGCGCTGCTCGCGACCGCGGCTCCGGCCGCGGACCAGGCCTCGCCGGTGCCGCCGCTGCCGGCGCCGCGGATCCTCGTCGTGCCGTTCGAGGCCCCGCCGCGCGACGGGCGGACGTACTGGCTCGGCGAAGGGGTCGCGCTCCTCATCGCCGACGACATCAACGCGCGCGCCCTGGGCGCGATCACCCGCACGTCCCGCGAGCGCGCCTACGAACAGCTGCACCTGCCCGCCAGCGCGGTGTTGAGCCGCGCGACCGTGATCAAGGTCGGCGAGATCGTCGGCGCTTCGCAGGTGATTGCCGGAGAAGTGTCGGTCGACGGGGATGCGTTCACCATCCGGGGACGCTCGATCCGCATCGACGTCGGGCGCGCGGACGGGGAGATCGTCGAGCGCGGCCGTCTCGCAGACCTCTTCGCCGTCGTCCAGCGCGCGGCGCGCCGCCTCGTGCCCGGCGGCTCGGACGCGGGCGCCGGTCCGGCGCCGTCGCTGCAGGCCTTCGAACAGTTCGTGAAGGGGCTGCTCGCCGAACAGCCCGCCAGCCAGGCCGCGTTCCTCGAAGCGGCCCTGAAGCTGGAGCCCGGGTACGATCGCGCGCGTCTGGCGCTCTGGGAGGTCCGCACCGCGCAGGGAGACCACGCCGCCGCTCTCGCGGCCGTGCGCGCCGTGAACGAAAAGGCGCGCTGGTCCCGCCGCGCGCGGTTCGTTTCGGCGGTGTCGATGACGGAATTGCAGCAGTTCGACGACGCGTTCACGACGCTGAAGGCGCTGAACGACGCGGAGCCGTCCGCCGCCATCTTCAACAACCTCGGCGTGATCCAGATCCGCCGCGGCGGGACGGAGGCCGGCCGGCCGACCTACTTCCTGACCAAGGCGGCGGAGCTCGACCCCGACGATCCGGACATCCTGTTCAATCTCGGCTACGCCTACGCGCTCGATCGCGATCCGCAGGGCGCGATCTACTGGCTGCGCGAGGCGCTGCGCCGCAACCCCGCCGACGGCGACGCGCACGTCGTCCTCGCCGCCGCGCTCGACTCGTCGGGCAGCACGGTCGAGGCCGCGCGCGAGCGTGAGCTGGCGCAGCAGTTGTCGACGCGGCATGCCGATGCCGCGGCGGCCGGCGATCGCCTGCCCCGCGGCCTCGAACGCGCGCGGCAGGACATGGATCCGGTCCGAGGCAGCGTCATCGATCGCGCCATCACCTCCACCGCACAGCGGGATCAACAGGAGCTGGCGCGGTTTCATCTCGAGCGCGGCCGCCGGCTCTACGAGCAGGAACGCGATCGCGAGGCCGCCGGCGAGCTGCGCCGCGCCGTGTTCCTGTCGCCGTACGAGGCGGAGGCGCACCTGCTCCTCGGGCGGATCGACCTTCGCGGCGGACGGCCGCAGGATGCGGTGGCGGCTCTGAAGATTTCGATCTGGAGCAAGGACACGCCGACCGCGCGCGTCGCCCTGGCGGACGCGTATCTCCGGCTGAAGGACACCGCCTCGGCGCGGACGCACGCGCAGAAGGCGCTGGCGATGGATCCGACGTCCCTGGAGGCGGCAACGATGCTGCGGCGTATCGAAGGGGGCGGCTGATTCGTGGACGCCCGACCGCCAGGGTCGGGCCCAGGTGGGGGTGGTTATGCGACACGCACGGCTGCTCACGACAATCGGATTGATCGCGGTGGCGGGGATGCTCTCCGCCGCGCGGGACCGCGCCCCCGTCGTCTACACGGCCACGGTCGACGGGATCATCCACCCCGTCAGCTCCGAATTCATGCGATCGGTGATCGCGCGCGCCGACGCCGCCGGCGCGTCCCTGACGGTCTTCACGCTCCGCACGCCCGGCGGCCTGCTCGACTCCACCCGCGACATCATCAACGCGATGATCGCGTCGAAGACCCCGGTTGCCGTGTTCGTCGGGCCCTCCGGCAACCGCGCCGCGTCCGCCGGCTTTCTCATCACCATCGCCGCCGACGTCGCCGCGATGTCGCCGGGGACGCACATCGGCGCGGCGCATCCCGTCGCCGGCAACGGCGAGAAGATCGACGACGTGATGGCGAAGAAGATGGCCTCGGACACCGCGGCCTACGCCCGCACGCTGGCGGCGCAGCGCGGACGCAACGTTCCCCTGGTGGAGCAGGGCGTCACCGAAAGCCGGTCCTTCACCGAGCAGGAAGCGTCGACGGCGTCGCCGCCGCTGGTGGACGTCATCGCCGCCGACGTCGCCGACCTGATCCGGAAGCTGGACGGCCGCACCATTCGCCGCTTCGACGGCAGCACCGTGACGCTGAAGCTCGCGAACGCGTCGATCGAGCAGGCAGAGATGACGCTGCCGCAGAAGATCCTGTCGGCGCTCGCCCATCCACAGATCGCGTATCTGCTGCTGACCCTCGGCACGCTCGGGCTGACGATCGAACTGTGGAGCCCCGGCGCGGTGGCGCCCGGGGTCGTCGGCGGGATCTGTCTGCTGCTCGCGTTCTTCGCGCTGCAGGTGCTGCCGGTGAGCTACGCCGGCCTGCTGCTGATCCTGCTCGGCTTCGCGCTGCTCATCCTCGAAGTCAAGATCGTCAGCCACGGCCTGCTCGCCGCAGGCGGCATCGCCAGCCTGCTGTTCGGATCGCTGATGCTGATCGACTCGCCGCTGCCCGAGATGCAGATCGGGCTCCGCCTGATCCTGCCGCTCACCCTGACGCTCGCCGCGATCCTGCTGTTCCTGGTCCGCCTGGGGGTCAAGGCGCAGGCGCAGCCCGCGGTCACCGGGGAAAGCGGTATGCTGCAGACGTTCGCCCAGGCGCTGACACCGATCGAGCCGGGAGGCACGGGCCGTGTCTCCACGCACGGCGAGATCTGGACCGCGACGTCGCCGGACGCGATTGGCGCCGGCGATCGCGTCATGGTGACGGCGGTCAACGGCCTGGTGCTGACGGTGAGACGTCAGTAGGAGGGTTCTGTGCTGAGTACGCCGTTCTTCATCATCGCGGTGGTCCTCGTCTTCTACGTCCTCGGCTCGATCAAGATCATCAACGAGTACGAGCGCGCCGTCGTCTTCCGGCTCGGCAAGCTGCTGCCGCTGCCGAAGGGGCCGGGGGTGATTCTCGTCTTCGCGCCGATCGACAGGATGGCGCGGGTGAGCCTGCGGACGATCGTCATGGACGTGCCGTCGCAGGACGTCATCACCCGCGACAACGTCTCGGTGAAGGTCAACGCCGTCGTCTACTTCCGCGTCATGGATCCGCGCAAGGCCATCGTCGAGGTCGAGAGCTATCACTACGCCACCTCGCAGCTGGCCCAGACGACGCTGCGCAGCGTCCTCGGGCAGGTCGAGCTCGACGACCTGCTCTCGGAGCGCGAGCGGCTGAACGCGCAGCTGCAGCAGATCCTCGATCAGCACACCGATCCCTGGGGGATCAAGGTCTCGTCGGTCGAAGTGAAGCACGTCGATCTGCCGCCCGACATGCAGCGTGCGATGGCCCGCCAGGCGGAAGCCGAGCGCGAGAAGCGTGCTAAGATCATTCACGCGGCCGGAGAGCTCGAAGCGTCCGAGAAACTCGCGGCGGCCGCGACCGCGATGGCGATCGAGCCGATGACGATCACCCTGCGCTACCTGCAGACGCTGACCGAGATCGCCGCCGAGAAGAACTCGACCATCATCTTCCCGCTGCCGATCGAGCTGATGAACCTGTTGAAGACCAGGCCGTAGCGTGAGCGAACCGATCCAGCACGACGCCGACGACGGCTTCCACGAGATCCAGCTCTCGGGCAAGCAGCTCGTCTTTCTCTTCATGGCCGCGACGACCGTGCTGGTCGTGACCTTTCTCTGCGGCGTGTGGGTCGGGCGGGGCGTGCCGAACGATCGCGGCGTGCCGTCCGACAACCCCGACACCATGGCCACCGCCGCGCCGCCGCCTGCCGCGACGCCGTCGCAGCCGGTCGCGTCGAGCGGTCCGCCGTCCGCCGAGCCGCCGGCCCCCGCGTCGGAGCGGGAGGACGAGCTGAGCTACGCCAAGCGTCTCCAGGCCGACTCCACGCCGACGGAAAAGCTGAAGACCCCGTCGGCCGCGCCGCCGCCCGCGGCGAAGGAACCGCCGCCGCCGAAGCCCACGCCCTCGCCGGCCAGGCCGGAGCCCGCGGCGCCGCAGATGACGGCGCGGCCGGGCGCGTGGATCGTGCAGGTCGTCTCGCTGCAGGATCGAGCGGCGGCCGCGGCCATCGCCAGGCGGCTCACCGGCAAGGGCTACCCGGCGTTCGTGCTCGATCCGGCCGCCGGCGGCCCCCGCATCTACCGCGTGCAGGTTGGCGGCTACTCCGACAAGAACGACGCCGAGCAGGCGTCGCGCCGCCTCGAGCGGGACGAACAATTCAAGCCGTTCGTCCGCGCCCGCTGAAAGTCTGTTGGATTTCGCCCTCGCGCTCCTCTCCGGCGCGCTGCTCGCGCTGAGCTTCCCGAAGTTCGGCCATCCCGCGTTCGCCTGGATCGCGCTCGCGCCGCTGCTGGTCGCGATCGCCCACCGGCCGCAGCCGCGGCGGCGCGCCTTCGCGCTCGGCCTCACCACCGGCGTCGTCTACTTCTGCGGCACGCTCTACTGGCTCGTCGAGACGATGACGACGTTCGGCGGACTCAACACGGCGACCGCCGCGTTCGCCGCCGGCGTGCTCATCGCCTACCTGTCGCTCTACCCGGCGCTGTTCGCCATGATCCAGGCGCGGCTGGTGCGGACGATGGGGAGGCAGGCGCTCCTCCTGTCGCCCGCCGTGTGGGTGGCGAGCGAAATGGGGCGGACCTACGTGCTGGACGGCTTCCCGTGGGAGCTGCTCGGCTACTCCCAGACGAGCGTGCTGCCCGTCGCGCAGGCCGCCAGCGTGGTGGGCGTCTACGGTCTGTCGGCGCTGGTCGCGCTGGTGAGCGCGGCGGCGGCCTACATTGCGTTGGAGCGCTCGGGCCGCCGCTGGCGCGTGGCGGCGGTGGTGGCCGTGGTGCTGCTCGGCACGGCCGCGTGGGGGACGTTCCGGATCGCCCGCGGGACGCTGCGATCGTCCGGCGTCCCCGTCCGGGTGGCGGTGCTGCAGGGGAACATCCCGCAGGATCAGAAGTGGGACCCGGCGATGCGCGGCGTGATCATGCAGCGCTACATCGACATGACGCGCGAAGCGATCGGCCGCAACGCGGAGTTCATCCTGTGGCCCGAGTCGGCGACGCCGCTGCCGTACGAGCGCGACCTCGGCGGCGGCGAGGCGATCCGCCGGCTGGCGCGGCAAGGGAAGGTCACGCTGCTGATCGGCAGCGATCAGATCGAACCGGTGCAGCCGATCGAGGCAGGGAAGCCGCCGGCGGAGCGGTGGTACAACGCCGCCTATCTGATTCAGCCGACGGGGGAGACCGCGGCGGTCTACCGCAAGATCCATCTCGTCCCCTTCGGCGAGTACGTGCCGTTCAGCCGCCTGCTGTACTTCGTGGGACCGCTGGTCGAGGCGGTCTCGGACTTCACGCCAGGGTCGGAGGCGGTGATGCTGCCGGTGCGCGGCGGGAGGGCGAGCACCGCGATCTGCTACGAGGTGATCTACTCGAGCCTGATGCGCGCATTCGTCACGCACGGCAGCGAGCTGCTCACCACCATCACCAACGACGCGTGGTACGGCTGGTCCTCGGCCGCCTACCAGCACTGGCAGCAGGCGTCGCTGCGCTCGATCGAGCAGGGACGCTACCTGGCGCGCGCCGCGAACACGGGGATCAGCGGCTTCGTCGATCCCTACGGCCGCGTGCTGCAGCAGTCGAACATGTTCCAGACCGCGGTGATGGCCGAAGACCTCCGGTTCATCACCGAGCGCACGATCTACAGCTACATCGGCGACGCGGCGGGCTGGGTCAGCGTGGCGATCACGCTCGCCGCGCTCATCGCCACGCGCCGCAAGTTAAGATAGACCCGAACCTCGAGCCTCGACCCTCGAACCTCGAGCCTCGACCCTCGAACACTATGTCGACCATCCACCTCGACGAGCAGCTCCGCCGGTATCAGGACCTCGCCCAACGCGCGTCCGACCTGCGGAGCTATCTTTGACGCCTCCCGTCCCGCCGACGAGCTCGCCCGCATAGAGATGCGGGTCGCCGACCCGGACTTCTGGAAGGATCAGGCCTCCGCACAGAAACTGCTGCAGCGCCGCCGCCGCCTCGAGGAGGATCGCAATCTGAGCGAGTCGCTCCGCCGCCGCGTCGACGACCTCGCGGTGCTGGTCGAGTGGTCCCAGGCCGGCGAGCCGGTGACCGAAGACCTGGCGCGCGGCCTCGACGAGCTGCTCGGCGAGGTGGAGGCGGGCGAGACCAAGAAGATGCTCGGCGGCGAGCACGATCGCCGCAACGCCATCATCACCATCCATCCCGGCGCCGGCGGCACCGAGTCGCAGGACTGGGCCGAGATGCTGCTGCGCATGTACGTCCGCTGGTCGGAGCGCCGCGGCTTCAAACGCGAGGTGATGGACATGCAGCCCGGCGACGAAGCGGGGATCAAGAGCGCGACGCTGGCGATCATCGGCGACTACGCCTACGGCATGCTGCTCGCCGAGGCCGGCGTCCACCGCCTCGTGCGCATCTCGCCGTTCGACCAGGCGGCGCGGCGCCACACCTCGTTCGCCTCGCTCTACGTCTGGCCCGAGCTGGCCGACGACTCGGAAGTCGAGGTCGACGAGAAGGACCTGCGCATCGACACCTTCCGCTCCAGCGGCGCCGGCGGCCAGCACGTCAACGTCACCGACTCCGCGATCCGCATCACCCATATCCCCACCGGGATCGTCGTCTCGTGCCAGAACGAGCGCTCGCAGCACAAGAACCGGGCGCAGGCGATGAAGGTGCTCAAGGCGCGGCTGTTCGATCTGAAGCAGAAGGAGCAGGAAGCGAGGCTGGCGCAGCTCGGCGGCGAGAAGCGCGACATCGCGTTCGGCTCGCAGATCCGCAACTACGTCCTGCAGCCGTATCAGATGGTGAAGGACCTGCGGACCAGGGAGCAGACCAGCGACGTCAGCCGCGTGCTCGACGGCGACATCGACCAGTTCATCAAGGCTTACCTGATGAAGAAGGCCTCGGGGGCGCTGGCGGTCCCGACGCCGGAGGAGGACGCTGAGTAACCGGCGATTGGCGATTGGCGATTGGCGATTGGCGATTGCGGATCGACGGTTGGCGATTGGCGGTTGGCGATCGACGGATTGGCGATTGGAGATTGGGGGGTAGTTCGCAGCGGCTGCGTACTGTGTGATTGAATTCGACACAGGCTCGCGAAATCAGGCCTGAATGCTCTTGGCGTCCCGCGTGCAGCAGGGCGCCGGATGCATCCGAAGACCATTGCACTTCAGGCCAGAATTCAGACGTTCGCCGCCGGTGTGATCAAATTGTGCGACACGCTCGCGAAAGACGCGGGCACGCAACGTATCGTGTCGCAGCTGGTCGATTCGTCCGGCGGGACCGACAGCAACTATCGAGCGGCCTGCCGCGCGAGGAGCAAGGCGGAGTTCATCGCAAAGCTTGGCGTTGCGGTGGAAGAGGCCGACGAGTCCAAGGGATGGCTGCAGTTGCTCGTCGAGTCGAACCGCGTGACGCTCGATCAGGCTGGTCCACTGATTCAGGAAGCCGACGAGCTCACCGCGATCCTCGTGAAGTCACGCAAGACTGCCGAGCAGAGGAAGGCTGAGCACGACCGCCACGAGAAGCAACTGCGGGGAACTCTCCGGCGTCCGCGGTAAACAATCGCCAATCCAATCGCCAATCGCAATCGCCAATCGTCAATCCGTCGATCTGCAATCATCCAATCGACAACCGTCGATCGGCACTCTGCAATCGCCGGTCGCCAATTCCCGCTATTGCCGTATCGACCCCGGCTGCGTGCCGGCGATGAACGCTTCCGTCGCGGCGCCCGGCGTGCCCGGCTCGGCGGCGTTGCCGGTGGCGCGATCCACGGCGACGAACACGATGTTGCCCGGCGGCTCGAATCGCGGCGGATCCTTGCGGTCGCCGATCCACGTCTTGAAGATCTCGATCCAGATCGGCAGCGCCGCCTCCGCGCCCGACTGCCCGCGGCCGAGCGGCTTCTTCTGGTCGTAGCCGACCCAGACGCCGAGCGTGATGTCGGGATCGAAGCCGATGAACCAGGCGTCGCTGAAGTCGTCGGTCGTGCCGGTCTTGCCGGCGATCGGCCAGTTCAGCGAGGCCGCCTTGACCGCGGTCCCGTGCTCGACCACCCCGCGCATGATGCTGGTCATCACGTAGGCGGTGTCGGCGCGGATCGCGTCCTGCGGCTCCGGCCGGTTCTCCTCGAGCAGATTGCCTTCGCGATCGGTGACCTTGAGGATCGAATACGGCGTCATGCGGACGCCCTGGTTCGGGAACACCGAATACGCGCTGGTCATTTCGAGCAGCGTCTCGTCGCCGGCGCCGAGCGCGATGGGCAGGTACGGCGGCAGCGGCGCGGAGAGACCGAAACGCCGGGCGTAAGCGATGACCTGCTTCGGGCCGAGCGCGTCCATCAGCCGGATGGCGGGCACGTTGCGCGAGTGCTCCAGCGCCCGGCGCAGGGTGACCGGCCCCCAGAAATCCTTCTCGTAGTTCTGCGGCGAGTACGGCGGCTGGCCCGGGCCGGTGGGATACGTCACCGGCGCGTCCTGCAGCAGCGTCGCCGGCGTGTAGCCGCGATCGATCGCCGCCGTGTAGACGAAGGGCTTGAACGCCGACCCGACCTGGCGGAACGCCTGCGTGGCGCGATTGAACTTGCTGCGCTCGAAGCTGTAGCCGCCGACCATGGCGCGAATCTGGCCGGTGCGGTTGTCGATGGCGAGCACCGCCCCTTCGACCAGCGGCGGCTGCTCCAGCGATCCCGTCGCCGCCTCCTGCCCGTCGTCGATCGTCAGGATCCTCGCGTCGACCAGGTCGCCGCGCCTGACCAGCTGTGTGGCGTTGGAGCGGCGCGTCCAGGCGAAGCCCTTCTTGTCGATCGCCACGCGATACCGTCCGGCGCGCACGTCGATCGATCCGGCATCGACGTTGGTGACCACCGCCGGGACGACGTCGCCGGCGGCGATCGGACGATCCCAGCGCGGGTGCTTGAACCCCTCGAGGGTGTGACGCTCGTCGAGGACGTTGCGGCGCGCCTTGCGGAACCCATGGATGCGATCGACCCGCCGCAGCCCGGCGTCGAGCGCCCGGTTCGCCGCTTCCTGCAGCCGCATGTCGAGCCCCGTCGTCACCGTGAGGCCGCTCTCGTAGAGCGCCTTGGCGCCGTAGCGCCCTTCCAGCTCCTTGCGGACCTCTTCGAGGAAATACGGCGCGATCGAGGTCGGCTGCGAGGTCGAATTGGCCAGCACGATCGGCCGCGCCTTGGCCTCGTCGGCCTCCTTCTGCGTGATGAACCCCTTGTCGGCCATCTGCTGCAGCACGTACGACTGCCGCCGCTTGGCGCGCTCCATGTTCACGGTCGGGGCGTTGCGCCACGTCTGCAGGATGCCGGCGAGCATGGCGGCTTCGTCGAGCGAGACGTCCTTCGCCGACTTGCCGAAGTAGGTCCGCGCCGCCGCCTCGACGCCGTACGCCCCCTCGCCGAGATACATCTGGTTGGCGTAGAAGGTGAAGATCTCCTGCTTGGTGTAGCGCTTCTCGATCTGCATCGCGACGATCGCTTCCTTGATCTTGCGCTCGGGGCTGACGTCGCCGATCTCGTAGCCGACCGCTTCAGGGAAGAGCCCGCGCGCGAGCTGCTGCGTGATCGTGCTGGCGCCGCGCGGCCGCGAATACTTGCCGGTGATCGCGCCGCGGATCGACCCGGCCACCGCCTTGGTCGCGGCGATGAAGATGTGCTGGATGCTGAGCCCGAAATGGCGCTCGAAGTCGGCGTCCTCGGCGGCGATGACCGCCTGCCGCAGCTTCGGCGAGATCGCTTCGTAGGGCACGACCACCCGCCGCTGGGTGGAGAACTCGCCGACCATTTCGCCGCGCGACGCATAGACGCGGGTAATCGTGCTCGGCGCGTAATCGTCGAGCGCCGAGATCGCCGGCAGGTCGCCGGCAAACGCAAACAGCACCCCGCTGATCGTGCCGAGGAAGGCCGCGACGACGAAGAGAAGGACGAGGCCGGCGTTCTTTGCGAGGCGAACTACGTATTGAGCCATCCAGGTCGTTTCTGCCGCTGTGTGTTGCAGTTGCCAGTTGCCAGTTGCCAGTTGCCAGTTGCCGGTAGCCGGTAGCCGGTTGCCAGTTGCCAGTTGCCGGTAACCGGTTGCCGGTTGCCGGTAGCCGGTAGCCGGTTGCCGGGTGCCGGGTGCCGGCCGCTATTGCGCGCCGCCGCGCCCGCGCGACCGCGCGCCGCTCGGCATCCCCGCCGCCGGCGGCGGAGCCGACGGGCCGGGGCGTGCCGCGCCGGAACCGCGCGGCACGGCGCGATCGCCCGACGGCGCCGAGCGCTCGGGCGCCGGCATCGCGCGCGGCGCGGGAGGCTGACGCGGACCGGGACTGGCGGCAGCAGGTGGCGGCGGCGGCGAGTCGAACGCTCCGCGCGGACGCGCGTAACCGCGCGGCGCCATCTCCGGCGCCGCGGGCGGCGCGCTCTCCCGGGACGGGGCGGCCGTCTGCGGCGGTGCGGCGGGCGGCACCGCCCGGCCGCCGGCGTACGGTTCGTAGGTCCGCGACGGCGGCACGTACGCCGGATTGTCACTCCGCGGGACGCCGCCGCGATCGTAGGCCGGTGGCGTGTACGGCCTCACGCCGTCTCGCATGCCGCGCGAGCGCGGCACGTCAGGCGCCAGCTCGGGTGCCGCGGGCGTCTCGATTCGGCGTGCCGGTCCCGCCGGCGCGGCGCGGCGCTCGGCTCGGCTGGGGACGGATCCCTCGAGACGGCTCGGGCCGGGTTCCTCTCGGCTCGGGATGCCCTGAGCCCCGGCCGAACCGCGCGGCACTGCCGAGTTCGCGTCTGGACGCTGCGGCGCCGACGGGCGGCCGGTCTCCGAGCGCACGATGTCGTCGCCGCGGTTGATGTAGCGCGGCACGGCCCGGTTCCCCGCCGAGCGAATCGGCGCGCCCTGAGCCGTGGCCGCGCCCGACGCGCGCGGCACCGCGATGTCGCGGTACGCCGGCGCGGATCGCGCGATCTGGAACGACGGCCGGCCGGTGCGATCGAACCGGTCCCAATCCACCGCGCGGCGGTGCACGTAATCGCGTCCGAAGTAGTTGTAGCCGACCGCGGTCCACGCCCGCCCGGAGGAGTAGTAGCCGGGACCGACGTTGAAGATGTTGATCGCGATCACCGGACGATTGTCGAAGCCGAGCGGACACCAGCTCACGTAGCCCGGGGCGTACGCCCACGACACGTAGGCCGGCGCCCAGCGCCTCGCCGGAATCCAGAACCACGCCCCGGCGGAGAATCCCCACCGGCCGTAATGATGCGTCGGCCAGGCGAAGCGGTCGGCGCCAATCCACGTCCAGCCGAACCGCGGATACCGCGCCCAGCGGCCGTAGTAGTACGGACGCCAGCTCACCGCCACGCGCGGATACCAGACGTAGCCGTACGACTGCTGGTAACGCCAGTCCCCCTCCTCGTCGAACGTGGAGGCATAGGCGCGGACTTCGGACGGAAGATACTGCGCCGACGCGCCGGCGCGGGTGTCGCGGCGCGCCTCGGACCAGCGATCGAACGCGTCCCAGTTCGCCGAGTTGTAGGCGTAGGCGTACGACGGCGCCAGACCGGCGCTCGCATACGCCCGCTCGCCGGCACCTAGCGGCGTCGATCCCTCGTCCGTGAAAATCTCGGCGCCGCCGCGCAGCACCGCCAGTTCCAGCTGCGTTTCCTCGCCGCGGCGGAGAATGGCGAGACGATATTCGCCGGCCTGCGTGATGCGCACCGACCCCGCCGGTGAATCGACGCGATAGAGCAGCCGCGCCGATCGGGCCGCGCCGTCGGCCGCGATGTTCAGCCGCAGACGCCCGTCGATCAAACGGACGAGCTCGTCAGACTGGAGGTCGATCGTGCTGCGCGCGTCCAGATGCAGCGCGCTGCCGTCGGCAAACAGCACTTCGACGCGGCCCTCCAGCGTCTTGAGCCGGTCGCCGGTCAGAAGCGGCATGTTCAGCGGCGCGGTTTCCGGCCGGCCATCCCGCTCCAGCACCACCGCCCCCTCGACGTAGGCGACGTGCGCCGGTGCGGCAGCCTCGGGATCCTGAAGGGGCTCGGGGTTCTGGAGGCTCGTCGCGACCTGAGGCGTTCCGAAGGCAGTCAGCGGCCAGACCAGAAGGACACAGGCAAGGGCAGAGGCGAGGCGGAGACGCATAAAGCCTCTCGAGTGGGGCAGGTTGGCAATCGGCAGTATATCACCGGCTTACAGGGATTTCAGAAATTGCCCACGGTCGGCCTTGACATGTTCGAACTCACATTTTATACTTTCAACATTATAAAGTTTCGCGGAAGGCGAGGACATACGACATGAGCAAGATCATCGGGATCGACCTGGGCACGACGAACTCCGTGGTGGCGGTGATGGAGGGGGGCGAACCGGTCGTCATCACCAATCCGGAGGGAAGCCGCATTACGCCGTCCGTGGTGGGCTTCACCAAGTCCGGCGAGCGGCTCGTCGGCCAGGTGGCCAAGCGTCAGGCCGTCACGAACCCGGAGAACACCGTGTTCTCCATCAAGCGGTTCATGGGCCGCAAGTTCGACGAAGTCAACGAAGAGATGAAGATGGTGCCGTACCGGGTGGAGCGCGCCGGCAACGGCGACGTCCGCGTCAACACCGCCGGCAAGCAGTATTCGCCGCCCGAGATCTCCGCGATGATCCTGCAGAAGCTGAAGCAGGCCGCGGAGGAATATCTCGGCCAGTCGGTCACCCAGGCGGTCATCACCGTGCCGGCGTACTTCAACGACGCGCAGCGGCAGGCGACCAAGGATGCCGGCCAGATCGCCGGTCTCGAAGTGAAGCGGATCGTCAACGAGCCGACGGCGGCGGCGCTCGCCTACGGGCTCGACAAGAAGAAGGACGAGACCATCGCCGTCTATGACTTCGGCGGCGGCACGTTCGACATTTCGATCCTGGAAGTCGGCGAGGGCGTGGTCGAGGTCAAGGCGACCAACGGCGACACGCATCTGGGCGGCGACAACCTCGATCAGCGCGTCATCGACTGGATCGTCGGCGAGTTCCGCAAGACCGAGGGCATCGATCTGTCGAAGGATCGCATGGCGCTGCAGCGTCTGAAGGAGGCGGCGGAGAAGGCGAAGATGGAGCTCTCCACCGTGATGGAGACCGACATCAACCTGCCGTTCATCACCGCCGACCAGACCGGGCCGAAGCATCTCACGATGAAGCTCACGCGGGCGAAGTTCGAGTCGCTCGTCGAGGACCTGCTGCAGCGCACGGTGGCGCCGACGCGCCAGGCGCTGACCGATGCCGGGCTCGACCCCAGCAAGATCGACGAAGTGGTGCTCGTCGGCGGATCGACGCGCATCCCGCGGGTGCAGGCCATCGTCAAGGAGCTGTTCGGCAAGGAGCCGCACAAGGGGGTCAACCCGGACGAGGTCGTCGCCATCGGCGCGGCGATCCAGGCGGGCGTGCTCGCCGGCGAGGTCAAGGACCTGCTCCTGCTCGACGTGACGCCGCTGTCGCTCGGCATCGAGACCATGGGCGGCGTGATGACCACGCTGATCCCGCGCAACACGACGATCCCGACGCGGAAGAGCGAGATGTTCTCGACCGCGGCGGACAACCAGACCAGCGTCGAGGTGCACGTGCTGCAGGGCGAGCGCCCGATGGCGCGCGACAACCGGACGCTCGGACGCTTCCACCTCGCCGGCCTGCCGCCGGCGCCGCGCGGCGTGCCGCAGATCGAGGTCACCTTCGACATCGACGCCAACGGCATCGTCAACGTGTCGGCGAAGGACATGGCGACGCAGAAGGAGCAGAAGATTCAGATCACCGCGTCGAGCGGCCTCAGCAAGGACGAGGTCGACAAGATGATGCGCGAGGCGGAGTCGCACGCCGACGAAGACAAGAAGCGCAAGGAGGAGATCGAGACCCGCAACCACGCCGACCAGGCGGTCTACGTCGCGGAGAAGACCCTGCGCGATTCCGGCGAGCAGCTCGGCGCGGCCGAGCGCGCGGCGATCGAATCGGCGGTCAACGATCTCAAGTCGGCGATCCAGTCCAACGACACCGAGGCGATCAAGCGGCGCATGGACGCGCTCAATCAGGCGCAGCACAAGGCGGCCGAGGCGATGTACAAGAACGCCGCGGCGGCCGGCGCGCAGGCCGGCCCGGCGCCGGGCGGCGGCGGCGAGCAGCAGCGGCCCGCGAGCGGCTCGCAGGGCGACGTGATCGACGCCGAAGTGGTCGAGGAGGAGAAGAAGTAGGGCTGAGTTGCGTCAAGGCCCAAGCGGCCAACGCCCAACGCTCCAATTAACGCCCAACGCCCAACGCCCGACGCCCAGCAGATCGCGACGGGGGTTGGCGTTGGGGAGTCCTGGGAGCTTGGGAGCCTTGGGAGTTTGGGAGTTTTGGGCGTTGGGAGTTGAGCGTTCGTTGGGCGTTGGGCCTTGGAAGTTGGGATTTGACATGGATCTGTACTCGCTGCTCGGCCTTGCGCCTGGGGCGTCGCCGTCCGAGATCAAGCGCGCCTACCGGCGGCTCTCGCGGCGGTACCATCCGGACATCAATCCGGGCGATCGCGCTGCCGCGAGTCTGTACAAGCGGATCTCCGAAGCGTACGAGACGCTCGTCGATCCGGATCGGCGCCGGTCGTACGACACGTCCGGCGGGCAGACCGCGCCCAACGGCGCCACGACGTTCGAGTTCACCGGGTTCGATTTCTCCTCTGCCGCGCACGGACCCCAGGCGGCGACGTTCACCGAGTTGTTCGCGGAGGTGCTGCATCCCGTTCGGCCGTCCGATGCCGGCCGCCCGCAGCAGGGGGCTGACATCCACGCGGCGCTGACCGTCTCGTTCGAAGAGGCGATGCGCGGCGCGGCGCAGCAGGTCGTCATCGTCCGTCAGCACGCCTGCGGCGTGTGCGGCGGCGGCGGAACGGTGCGCACGCCGGAAGGGCGCTGCGCGCCGTGTCAGGGGACCGGCAAGGTCCGCTGGGCCCGCGGCCACATGGTGTTCACGAAGAGCTGCGCGGCGTGCCACGGATCGGGACGGCAGCAGACGCAGCGTTGTGCGGCGTGTGGCGGCCAGGGACTGCAGGTCCGGAGCGAGGCGGCGCCGGTCACGGTTCCGGCCGGCGTGCACGACGGCGCCCGCCTGCGCATCGCCGGCCGGGGGCACGCGGGACGGCGCGGCGCGCCGAACGGCGACCTCTACGTCACCGTCCACGTGCAGCCGCACCCGACGTTCCGCCGCCAGGGAGACGATCTCTGCGTCACCGTGCCGATCCGCGTGCACGACGCGGTCCTCGGCGCCCGCGTCGACGTGCCGTCGCTCGAGGGGCCCGTGAAGCTGCGGATTCCGCCGGGCACGCAGGCGGGGCAGCGGTTCCGCCTCCGCGAGCGCGGCGCGCCGACCGCCGCCGGCGGCCGCGGCGATCTCATCGTCGACGTCACCATCGTGCTGCCGCAGATCGTCGACGAGCGCGGCAAAGAGCTGATGCGCGAGTTCGGGAAGCTGTATGGCGTCTAAGCGCGGCGGCCGCGCCTATTACATGATCAGCGCGGTCGCGCAGAAGTACAACATCCACCCGCAGACGCTGCGTCTGTACGAGCGCGAGGGGCTGCTCAAGCCGTCGCGCACCGAAGGGAACACGCGCCTCTACTCGGAAGAGGATCTCGAGCAGCTCGAAACCATTCTCTCGCTCACCCGCGATCTGGGCGTGAACCTCGCCGGCGTCGAGATCATCCTCAACATGCGCCGCCGCATGGAGCAGATGCAGGGGGAAGTCAACCAGTTCATGGAGTACGTGAAGCACGAGCTGGCCCGCGGCCTCGGCGACTGGGAGCAGCGGTTGAGCACCGCGATGGTGAAGTCCTCGCCAACTGATCTCGTTCGGGCCACTCCGCCGATCTCGGGCGAAGAACAAGCCGATTCCACTCAGACGAGCCCACGGCAGCGTCGCAAAGAAGACGAAGATCACGAAGATCACGAAGAACGAACCAAGAGATCGTTGTGATCTTCGTGGCCTTCGTGCGCTTTGTGTCGAGCCGCCGGCGCGTCTCGGTGCTACAATCCCGATCTCCCCATGCCGTGCGACCGCTGCGACGACACCGGATGGAAAGCGGACATCACCGACGGTGTCCGCCGCGTCGTCCGCTGCGACTGCTGGCGTGACGGCGTGACCGCGCGGCTGCTCGACGACGCGCGGATTCCGCCGCGGTACCGCGGCTGCGACCTCGACAGCTTTGTCATTTACCCGAACGAGAAACTCGCGGCCGCCGTGCGCCGCGCGAGGCGCTTCGCCGAAGACTTTCCCGGCGGCGAGCACGCGCGCAAGGGGATGTGCCTGATCGGCCCGCCGGGGATCGGCAAGACCCACATCGCGGTGGCGGTGCTGCGGCGCGCGATTCTCACCCGCGGGGCGCGCGGGTTGTTCTACGACACGCGCGATCTGCTCCGACTGATCCGCAGCACCTACAACCCGCTGGTGCGCACGGCGGAGATGGACATCCTGCGGCCGGTGATGGAGACGGATCTGCTCGTGCTCGACGATCTCGGCTCCGAGAAGCCCTCGGAATGGGTCGAAGAGACGATGAACCTGATCGTCAACACCCGCTACAACGAGCGGCGGCTGACGATCTTCACCTCGAACTACGAAGACACGCCTGACGACGCGGAAACCGAGAGCACGGATTTCAGCCTGAAGGAGCGGATTGGCTTCCGGATTCACTCGCGGCTGCACGAGATGTGCGACTTCCTGGAGTGGGACGGCGCCGATTTCAGGCACGCGCCGACCAACGCCGGCCCCGAAGATCTGCTGATGGCGTGGAAGCGGAAGGCGCAAGGGTCGGGAAAGCGGACGCTCCCC
This sequence comes from Vicinamibacterales bacterium, assembly GCA_035699745.1. Lineage (NCBI taxonomy): Bacteria > Pseudomonadati > Acidobacteriota > Vicinamibacteria > Vicinamibacterales > Vicinamibacterales bacterium. Next base: position 15,829 of record DASSPH010000073.1, on the reverse strand, counting down.
GCGCGCGCCAAAGGGCCGATCCGCGCCCAGCTCAAGCCGGGGAAAGAGTTAGGCTGGAGTGGTGGGAAAGCGGGAACTTAAGCTGAGCGGCGTCAATTCCCGATTTCCAGCGCCCAACTCCCGAGGAACGGCCAACTCCCAAGGAACGCCCACCTTCCAACTCCCAAACGTCCGTGCGGGGGTCTACGTCCATATTCCGTTCTGCTCGTCGATCTGCAACTACTGCAATTTCAACCGGGGCCTCTATGACGCGGATCTCAAGACGCGCTACGTCGCGGCGCTGCGGCGCGAGATCGGCGGGGCGCCGGCCGGCGTCGAGGCCGATACGGTATTCTTCGGCGGCGGGACGCCGTCGCTGCTCGAGCCCGACGACATAGCCGCCATCACTGCCGATATCCAGCAACGGTTCGGCGCGCGGCCGCCTGCCCCGGGCGAGGGGGGACGAGCGTCCGCCCGCGTCGAATGGGAGATCACCCTCGAGACGAATCCGGAGACGGTCGATCGCGCCAAGCTGGAACGTTTTCGCGCCGCCGGTGTCAATCGTCTGAGCTTCGGGGTCCAGTCGTTCCACGACGACGAGCTGAAGCGGCTCGGGCGGATGCATTCCGCGGATCGCGCCCGCGCGGCGGTGCGCGAGGCGCGTGCCGCCGGGTTCGACAACGTCAGTCTGGACCTGATGATGTGGCTCCCGGGTCAGAGCGTCGGCGGGTGGCTGTCCAACGTCGAGGCGCTGATCGCGGCGTCGCCGGACCATGCGTCGCTCTACCTGCTCGAGCTGTACCCCAACGCGCCGCTGAAAGAGGACATGGCACGGGCCGGCTGGTCGCAGGCGCCGGATGACGACGCGGCCGAGATGTACCTGCGGGCGATGGACGCGCTCGAATCGGCGGGGCTGCGGCAGTACGAGATCTCGAACGTCGCGAGAGCCGGCCGCGAATCGCGCCACAACGTCAAGTACTGGAGAGATGGCGAGTGGCTTGCTTTCGGGTGTGGTGCGCATGGCACGCGCGCCGGCGTCCGGTGGAAGAACGTCCCGGGCACCGAGGAGTACATCGCGCGCGTGACCGCCGGCGCGGATCCCGTGGCGGAACGGCGGATCCTGTCCGCGGATGAGCGGCTCGAAGAGGCGCTGTTCATGGGATTGCGCCTCGTCGACGGGATCGATCTGGACGCCTTCGCGGCTCGCTACGGCACGGACGTCTGGGCCAGATACGGCGGCGCGCTGCAGCCCTTCGTCGAGGCGGGCTGGGTGGTGCGCGACGGGCGGGTGCTCCGGCTCACGCGGGCCGGGATGCTGATGGCCAACGAGGTGCTGGCGGTGTTCGTCTGAAAGCTCTGAAACGGTGATGATGCGGCGCGGTCCGATGGGTACATGGCTGTGATAGAGTGGCCGTTCGGACCTTCCGCCCAAGGAGGAGATTGGGATGCGTTCTTGCGTGATTAGTGCTTTTGCCTTCGCGGTGGTGCTCGCCCCCGCTGCAGCGTTCGCTCAGGCGACGACCACGAGTCAGCAGCCGCCGGCAGGCCAGCAGCCCCCCGCGGGACAGACCGCTGCGGCGCCGGCGCCCGCCGCGCCGAAGATTCCGTTCACGACGCCGGCCGGCATCCTCCTGGTGCAGATCAAGCCTGACAAGACCGCGGTGTTCGAGGAGATGGCGGGCAAGCTGAAGGCCGGCTTCGCCAAGACGCAGGATGCGACGCTGCAGAAGCAGGCCCAGGGCTTCAAGATCTACAAGTCGAGCGAGCCGTTCGGTCCGAACGCCCTCTACGTCGTGCTGATCGATCCCGCGGTGGCCGATTCCGAGTACGAGCTGTTCCAGATGCTCTCGAAGACGATGACGCCGGACGAACTCCGCGCGCCGGAGGCCGCCGACATGTGGAAGCGGTACGCCGACGCGTTCGCGGCCGGTCTCAGCAAGCTGAGCCTCACGCAGCTCGGGGGTTAGCGGCGGCGCTCCTGCCCACCCGGCTGCCTGCAGTGCGCGTGAAAGTCAGCTCGTTGCTCATGATGGCGCTCGCGGCGGTGTCCGCCGCGGCGCAAACGGCTCCCCAGCCGCCTGCCGCGCCTGTGCCCGCTCCGGGCCAGGCCGCGGCGACTCCACAGACCTCCCCCTCGGTTCCCGCGTCGCGCCGCTTCACCTCCGATGCCGGCGTCATGTTCAGCGTCATCAAACCGGACAAGACCGCCGATTTCGAGGCGGTGATGGCGCGCGTCAAGGAAGGGCTCACCAGGAGCGACGACCCGAAACGCAAGCAGCAGGCCCTCGGCTGGCGCGTGTTCAAGGGACTCGAGCCCGCCCCCGGCGGCAACGTCGTCTACATGTGGATCCTGGATCCGCCGGTGAAGGATGCCGACTACACGATCACCGACATCCTGCGGGAAGCGTTTCCCAGCGAAGCGCAGGATCTGTGGGCGAAGTATCAGGCCTGCTTCGCCAGCGGGCAGACGCTGCTCAATCTGCAGCTGACGACCAACATGTCCCCGACCGTGAAGTAATTTGGAAATCTGGAAATTTGGAAATCTGGAAATCTGCATTTTAGATTTCCAAATTTCCAGATTTCCAGATTCTCAGAACTTCAGATTGATGCCGGCGTAGAGGCGCTGCACCGTCGCGTGGCGCGGTGATCCCCGCAGACTGAACACCCGGTAATCCAGGCGCAGCCGAATCGGTCCCGCGAGCGTGATTTTCGCGCCGCCGCCGACGTTCGTGCCGAAGTTCGTGCCGTCGTTGGGCTCGTCGGTCGAGAGCGTCTCGCGGTACACGCCGGCGCCGAGCGTGCCGTAGAACTGCGTCCGCGCGATCGGGATCGGGGTCTGCAGCAGTCCGTTGAACATGAACGTCTTCAGCGCCGGCGCGTCTTCGTCGGCCGTGCTGCTGGTCGCGGTGCGCAGCTTCTCGTCGGTGGCGCCGTACTCGAACTCGAAGCCGACGATCAGCAGACCGGTGCCGATGGCGAAGCCCTTGGTGTTGCGCGCCTCCGGCGTGGTGGTGCGGCCGAGAAACGCCGTCAGGTCGGCGAACGCCGGCGCGGGTGCGAGCAGGAGGAACGCCGCGGCGGCGAGCAGATTCTTCATGCCTCATCGTACTCTGATTCGAACGGCGGCCGCTGACCCGCTGACCCGCTGAGACGGCCCACGGCCGCGGCACAAAGGCCACGAGGATCACAAAGACCAGGAAAGAAACCCACCTGGTCTTCTTTGTGATCGTCGTGACCTTTGTGATCTTGGTGCCGCTGCCGTCGGCGCGTCTCAGCAGACGAGGCACCAGGCCGTATAATTTGCCCAGTGGATTTTCGTCCGACCGAAGAGCAGCGCCTGCTGCGGCAGACCGTCCGCGAGTTCGCGGAAGCGGAGATGCGACCGCACGTGATGGCCTGGGACGAGGCGCAGCAGTTTCCGATGGACCTGCTGCCGAAGCTCGCGGCGCTGGGGTTGATGGGCATCCAGTTCGACGAGCAGTACGGCGGCGCCGCCATGTCGGCGGTCGACTACTGCATCTGCATCGAGGAGCTGGCGCGCGTCTGTCCGGCGATCGCGCTGTCGGTGGCGGCGCACAACGGGCTGTGCACCTCGCACATCAACATGTTCGGCAGCGGCGCGCAGAAGCAGCAGTACCTGCCGCGGCTGGTGAAAGGTGAAGTGCTCGGCGCGTGGGGGCTCACCGAAGCCAGCGCCGGGAGCGACGCCGCCGGCATGCGCACCACCGCCGTGCGCCGCGGCGACGGCTGGGTGCTCAACGGTGCGAAGAACTTCATCACTCACGGCCGCATCGGCGGCATGATGGTGGCGATGGCGGTGACCGATCGGACGAAAGGGCACCGCGGCATCTCCGCGTTCGTGCTCGAGCACGGCACGCCCGGGATGAGCGCCGGCAAGAAGGAGAACAAGCTGGGGATGCGCGCCAGCGACACCAGCGAGGTGGTGTTCCAGGACTGCCGCATTCCCGCGTCGCAGTTGCTCGGCGAGGAAGGCCAGGGCTTCATCAACACCCTGCAGGTGCTCGACGCCGGCCGGATCGGCATCGCGGCGCTGTCGGTCGGGCTCGCGCAGGGGGCGTACGAAGCGGCGCGCGGCTACGCCAGGGAACGGCGGCAGTTCGGCCAGCCGATCGCGGCGTTCCAGGCGATCCAGTGGAAGCTCGCCGACGCGGCGACGCGGATCGAAGCGGCGCGGCTGCTCACTTATCGCGCCGCCCATCTCAAGGATCTCGGCCGGCGGATGACCCGCGAATCGGCGATGGCGAAACTCTACGCCAGCGAGACCGCGGTCAAGGTCGCCGACGACTGCGTCCAGATCCACGGCGGCTACGGCTTCGTGAAGGACTACCCGGCGGAGAAGTACTTCCGCGACGTGAAGCTGCTCACCATCGGCGAGGGCACGAGCGAGATCCAGCGCCTGGTCATCGCGCGGCAGCTGCTGGCGTGAACGCACGCGCCTCGCTCTCCGAGCGCGTCCGCCAGGGGGATCCGCGCGCCATCGCGCGCGCCATCAGCCTGATCGAGGACGAAGCGCCGCAGGGGCCCGATCTCGTGCGCCGGATCTTCGCCGCCACGGGCCGGGCCTACCTGATCGGCGTGACCGGATCGCCCGGCGCCGGCAAGAGCACGCTCGTCGACCGCCTCATCGCGGCGCTGCGGCGCGGCGGCCGCAGCGTCGGCGTCATCGCCGTCGATCCGACCAGTCCGTATACGGGCGGCGCCATTCTCGGCGATCGGGTCCGCATGCAGGCGCACGCCGGCGACAGCGGCGTCTTCATCCGCAGCATGGCGACGCGCGGCAATCTCGGCGGCCTCGCCCGGGCCACGGCCGAAGCCGCTCTCGTGCTCGACGCCTCCGGCAAGGACATCGTCATCATCGAGACCGTGGGCGTGGGGCAGGACGAAGTGGACATCGTGCGCACCGCGGACGTGTCGATCGTCACGCTGGTGCCGGGCACCGGCGACGAAGTGCAGGCGCTCAAGGCCGGCATCATGGAGATTGCCGATATCTTCGTCGTCAACAAGGCGGACCGCGAGGGAGCGGACCGTACGGTCGCCTCGATCGAGGCGATGCTGTCGCTCGAGGCCTACGACGCGAGCCGCTGGCGTCCGCCCATCGTCAAGACCGAGGCCACGACCGGCAAGGGGATTGCGGAGCTGGTCGAGCAGATCGAGCGGTTCCGGACGCACACCGCCGCGACGCTGGGCGAGCGCCGCCGCGCCCGCGCCGAGTTCCGCGTCCGCGAGCTGCTGGCGCACCGCTTCGTGCAGTACGTCAACCAGCAGGTGCTGGCGCCGGGGGAGTTCGACCGGATGCTGGATCGCATCGCCTCGCGCGACACCGATCCGTACACGGTCGTTGAAACCATCGTGAGCCGCGCGATACGCTGAAGCGCTGGTGGCTATATGAAAGCAACGCTGGATCACATTGGCATCGCCGTCGGCGACCTCGGCGAGGCGCTGAAGTTCTATCGCGACGCGCTCGGGCTCGAGGTGGAAGCGCCCGAGGAGGTCGCGTCGCAGCGGGTCCGGGCGCACTTCATTCCAACCGGCGAGTCCGCGATCGAACTGCTGGAGGCCACCGCCGACGATTCGCCGATTGCCAGGTACGTCGCCAGGCGCGGCCCGGGCATCCACCACCTGACGCTTCGGGTCGACGACATCCGCGCCGTGCTGGCGCGCCTGAAGGAGAAGGGCGTGCGGCTGATCGACGAGGCGCCGCGTCCCGGCGCGCACGGCTCGGAGGTGGCGTTCATCCATCCGGCGAGCACGCACGGCGTGCTCGTGGAATTGAAGCAGCGGGTCTTGCTCGAGGGTATCGAGGGCGGCGAAGACATGTCGAAGGAGCGTCGTGGTTGCTGAGACGAAGGGGTCGACGGGAGCCGTCGATGGTGATCCGATCTCCTTCGCCCTTCGCCCCTTCGCCCTTCGACCCCTTCGAGCGGCCGCATGAGTCTCCTTCGCCCATCCTTCGCCATCCTTCGACGCTTCGAGTAATGCGACAGCGATGACGTTCGGCGAGTTCGACCTGACACCGCTGCTCGATGGCTACTTCCGTCTCGATGGCGGCGCGATGTTCGGCGTGGTGCCGAAGACGCTGTGGTCGAGGCGCGCCGCGGCGGACGATCGCAATCGCGTCACCTTCGCCATGCGGCCGCTGCTCATCCGTCCGGCGGGCGGACCGCTGACGATCGTCGACGCCGGCGCCGGCGACAAGATGGACGCGAAGAGCCAGGAGATCTACGGGTTCGACCGTGCCGAGGACCTCGACGTCGCGCTGGCCCGCGCCGGCGTCCGCGCCCAGGACATCGAGCTGGTGATCGCCTCGCATCTCCACTTCGATCACGCCGGCGGCTTCACCGTCCGCCGCGCGGACGGCGCGCTCGCGCCGAGGTTTCCGAACGCGCGCTACGTGATCAATCCCGGCGAATGGGAGGACGCGACGCATCCGCACGAGCGGAACCGCGCCAGCTATTTCGCCGAGAACTACCTGCCGCTGCAGGAGGCCGGCGTGGTGGACTTCGTCGCCGACGATCGCGAGATCCTGCCCGGCGTCCGTTTCCGCCGCACCGGCGGCCACACCCGCTGGCACCAGATGATCACGATCGACGCCGGCGGGAAGACGGCGGTGTTCGCCGCGGATCTGATGCCGACGACGGCGCACGTCGACCTGCCGTGGATCATGGCATACGATCTCTATCCGATGGAGACGCTGGCGTTCAAGCGCGCATTCCTGCGGGAAGCCGTCGAGCGCGAGTACTTGATCTTCTTCGAGCACGACGCCCGCATCGCCGCCGGCTACATCCGGGCCGACGGCAGCCGCCTCTCCGTCGATCCCGTGATCTAGCGCACCGGATGGCGGACGGCGGAGAGCGGCGAGCGGATGGCGGATGGCGGATGGCAGAGAGCGACATGAGCGAAGCGATCAGAATCGGCATCATCGGCGGGTCCGGCCTGTACGACATGGCGGAACTGACCGATCGGGAAGAGCGCAAGGTGACCACGCCGTTCGGCGATCCGTCGGATCCCTACGTGATCGGGACGCTCCGCGGGCAGCGGGTCGCGTTCCTGGCGCGCCACGGGGCGGGGCACCGCCACACCCCGACCGAGTTGAACTACCGCGCCAACATCTTCGGCATGAAGATGCTCGGCGTCGAGTTCATCCTGTCGGCGAGCGCGGTCGGATCGCTGCAGGAGCGCTACGTGCCGCAGCACCTCGTCATCCCCGATCAGTTCTTCGATCGGACGAAGGGGCGGGTCAGCACCTTCTTCGGCAACGGCCTGGTCGCGCACGTCGCCTTCGCGCATCCGGTATGCGGCCGGCTGGGCAACGTGGCCCACGATGCGTGCCGGACCGTCGGCGCGACGGTCCACAAGGGCGGCACCTATGTGTGCATGGAGGGGCCGCAGTTCTCGACCCTTGCCGAGTCGAAGCTGTACCGGAGCTGGGGGATGGACATCATCGGGATGACCAACCTGCAGGAGGCCAAGCTGGCCCGCGAGGCGGAGATCTGCTACGCGACGATCGCGCTGGTCACCGACTACGACTGCTGGCACCCGGACCACGACTCGGTGACGGTCGACATGATCGTGCAGAACCTGGTGGCGAACGCGAAGACCGCCCAGCAGGTCATCGCCGACGCGGTGTCGCGTCTCCCGTACGAGCGCACGTGCGAGTGCGCCACCGCCTTGCAGCACGCGCTGCTCACCCGCCCGGACGCGATCCCCGATCGCGTCAAGCGCGATCTCGCTCCCCTCGTCGGCAAGTACCTGAAGTGACCCCGCGCACTGCGCACCGCGCACTTCACACGTCGCACTGCGCACTGAGCACTCCGCACTGCGCACTCCGCACCGCGCACTGCGCACTGAGCACTGATTATGTCCACCATCGTCACCGGTTCGATCGCCTTCGACTACCTGATGTCCTTCCCCGGGAAGTTCACCGAGCACTTCCTGCCGGAGCACATGAGCCGCGTCAGCCTCAGCTTCCTCGTAGACTCGATGGACAAGCGGCGCGGCGGCTGCGCCCCGAACATCGCCTACACGATGGCGCTCCTCGGCGAGCGTCCGCGGCTGATGGGCACCGCCGGCCAGGACTTCGACGACTATCGCCGCTGGCTCGAGGCCGCGGGGGTCGACACCTCGCTGGTGAAGCAGGTGGAGGACAAGTTCACCGCCTCGTTCTTCTGCAGCACTGACACCGAGAGCAACCAGATTGCCTCGTTCTACACGGGGGCGATGGCCAACGCGGGCGAATTGTCGTTCCGCACCGTGACCGGCGCGGAGCTGGTGATCGTGTCGCCCAACGATCCGGGCGCGATGGTCCAGTATGCCGAGGAGTGCCGCACGCTGGGCATCCCGTTCGTGTGGGATCCGGGCCAGCAGTGCGCGCGGATGAGCGGACCGGAGCTGGCCGACGGCATCGAGGGGGCCGCGATCGTGATCTGCAACGACTACGAGCTGGAGCTGATGAAGCAGAAGACGGGGATGGACGAGGCGGCGATTCTCTCGCGCGCCGACGCGCTCATCGTCACCCGCGGCGAACACGGCTGCACGATCCACCAGGGGACGGCGATCACGCCGGTTCCCGCGGTGACGCCGCACTCGATCGTCGATCCCACCGGTGTCGGCGACGCCTTCCGGGGCGGATTGCTCAAGGGGCTCGCCGCCGGGTGGAGCCTCGAGGTCGCCTGCCGGGTCGGCAGTGTCGCGGCAACGTACGCGCTGGAACATCTTGGAGGGCAGAGCCACGCCTACACGTGGGACGAGTTCAGCGCCCGCTACGCCGCCCACTTCGGACCGCTGTAATCGTCAGGCGATTCCGCCGGCACCGGCCAGTGGCTGAGTCGGCGCGCGCCCCCTCGCCGTCCGGGAATCCAATTTGCAGCCCCGGGCGGCGGAGGGTCGTCGTGAAAGTCCTGATCGCCGCGCTGGCGTGTCTCGCGGCCAGCGCCTCAGCTCTCGCCCAGGAGCTCCCCCCCGTCGCCGATCTGCCGTCGCGGCCGATGTTCCGCAGCACCGCGGCGGTCGTCTCGCTGAACGTCACCGTGCAGGACAGGAGCGCGAAGTACGTCGCCGGGCTCCAGCCGGCCGACTTCGCAGTGTACGAGGACGGCGTAAAGCAGGAAGTCCGGTTCTTCGAGTCCTCGACGGTGCCGCTCGATCTGATCGTGCTGATCGACACCAGCTCCAGCATGACCGACAAGATCGGCCTGGCGCAGGACGCCGCGGCCGGCTTCCTCGGCACGCTGCGCGACATCGATCGCGGCGCGGTGGTTTCCTTCAGCGACACGGTCTCGATTCTGGAGCCGCTCACCTCCAATCGCGCCGCCCTGCAGCGGGCCGTCCGCAGCACGGTCGCGCGCGGAAAGACGGCCCTCAATACCGCGCTCTACGTCGCCCTGAGGCAATTCGGCCAGCGGGCGCGATCCGCCGAGGCCGTGCGCCGGCAGGCGATCGTCCTGCTGTCCGACGGCGCCGACACCGCGAGCCCGATGTCGCAGGACGACGTGCTGCGCGCGGCGCGGCGGTCGGGGGTGAGCGTCTACACCGTGTCGCTGCAGCCCGCCGAACGGACCCTCGCGGCCCGCGTCGAGTCGGACGAGTCCGATCGCGCGCTGCAGGCGCTCGCGCGTGAGACCGGAGGCGCTTCGTTCTTCCCTCGTCCCGATCAACTGCGGTCGGTGTATCGCGCGATCGCCACCGAGCTCGCCAACCAGTACTCGATCGGGTACGTCCCCAGCGACGAACGTCTGGACAGCCGGTTCAGGCGGATCGTCGTCCAGGTGCTGACGGGGAACGCATTGCGCTCGCGGACGCGACTGGGATACGCGACCGACGAACGGTGACGGCGGTCGAGGCGGCGATGCCGGTAGAATCTCTTCGTGCCGATCGCGGTGCGTCGGGCGGCGAGAGCAGGGCAATTCGCCGTGGGCGTGGGCCTCTGGCTGTGGATGGCGGCACTCTTCCTGGCGCCGGCCGCGATGCGGCCGTTCTGCGGGTTCATCTGTCATCAGCGTCCTGAACGGTCGTTCTTCCTTCCCGGCGGCACCCAGATGCCGGTATGCGCGCGCTGCACGGGTCTCTACGTCGGCGGCGCGCTCGCCTTTCCCCTGACGCTCGCTGCCGGAGCGTCCGTCTCTGCCCGCCGCGCCCGCCGCGTGCTGGCGCTGGCCGCGCTGCCGACCGCCGTCACGTGGACGCTCGAGACCGCCGGCGCCGCCGCGTTCTCGAACGCCGCGCGCTTTGCGGCCGCGCTGCCGCTCGGATGCGCCGCCGCCTGGCTCGTGCTCGGCGTGCTCGCGGACGACTGACGGCGGCGGGACCCGGGAGGCGCCGGACCCGAATGATATGATTCGGTGATCGCATGGCGACGAAATCCACCACAGCGGAGCGCGCCGGAGCGGAGCCGGGCCGGCTCGCGCTCGTCGTCGGACTCTCGTGGCTGATCCCCGGCGCGGGGCACCTGCTGCAGGGCCGCCGGCAGAAAGGCATCGTCTTCCTGATCGCCCTGCCGCTGATGTTCGCGATCGGGTTGTGGCTCGAGGGACGGCTGTTCCCGCTCGAGATGTCCGACCCGCTGGTGTTCCTCGGCGGCATCGCCAACCGCGGCATCGGTCTTCCGTACTTCGTCGCGCGGGCGATGGATGCGGGCCTCGGCACGGTGACCGCCGCCTCGTACGAGTACGGCAACACGTTCCTGATGACCGCCGGCCTGCTGAACTTCCTCGTCGTGCTGGACGCGTTCGACATCGCCAAGGGGCGGAAGTAGCGTGGGGCCCAGCCATTTCTGGCTCATGGCGCTGTTCGCGTGCTTCGTGTCCGCGGTCTTTGCCGTGCTGCTGCGGGACGATCCGCGCCAGCAGCTCCGCACGGGAGCGACGATGTTCGCCGGCTTCGTCGTGGCGGCGCTCGTTCTCGGCTGGCTGATGTATCCATTTCCGTTATGAACCTCGAAAACCTGCTGGTCGAGCGTGATGGCGCCGTCGCGGTCATCACCGTCAACCGCCCGAAGGTCCTGAACGCGCTGAACACGCAGACGCTCGACGAGCTGCGGCGCGCCATGCTCGAGTTGAAGCGCGACGAGACGGTGCGCGCCGTGGTGCTGACGGGCGCCGGGGAGAAATCGTTCGTCGCCGGCGCCGACATCAACGAGCTGGCGGCGCAGACGCCGACGGCCGGCCGCGAGCACGCCATCGCCGGGCAGCACGTCCTCGATCTCATCGAGCACATGGGCAAGCCGGTGATCGCGGCGATCAACGGCTTTGCGCTCGGCGGCGGCTGCGAGCTGGCGATGGCGTGCACGATCCGCGTCGCCGCCGACACGGCCAGGCTCGGGCAGCCGGAGATCAATCTCGGCCTGATCCCCGGCTACGCCGGCACGCAGCGGCTGACGCGCCTCGTCGGCCGCGGCCGCGCGCTCGAACTGCTGCTCACCGGCGACCAGATCACCGCGGCGGAGGCGCATCGCCTCGGCCTCGTCAATCGCGTCTTCCCGGCGGCGGAGCTGCTGACTGAAGCGAAGAAGCTGGCGGCGGCGCTCGCGGCGAAGGCGCCGATCGCGGTGCGCTACATTCTCGAGGCCGTGCACAAGGGGCTCGAGATGCCGTTCCCGCAGGCGCAGATCTTCGAGGCGACGCTGTTCGGCCTGGTCGCCAGTACTGAGGACATGCGCGAAGGGACGCGGGCGTTTCTGGAAAAACGGAAGCCCGAGTTCAGGGGCAAATAACATGCGCGCCTCGGAAGCGAACGAGCGGCAGCGAGTGAGCCACGCGAACGGAGCGGGGCAGGGGGCCCCCGCGAGTGAGCGTGCAGGGGGGCCGGGGGGCGAAGCCCCCCGATCGAGTGAGGACATGCGCGAAGGAACCAGGGCATTCCTTGAAAAGCGTAAAGCGGACTTCAAGGGGAAGTAAGTGCGCACCGAGGGCCAGCCGGCGGCGCCGCTTCCGGACGCCTCGGCGTTCCGATTCGCCGTCATCGTGTCGCGCTTCAACGACGCGGTGACCGACAGTCTCCGCGACGCCGCGGTGTCGGCGCTGAAGGAAGCGGGCGCGGCTGACGGCCACGTCCACCTGTTCTCCGTGCCCGGCGCATTCGAGCTGCCGCAGGCGGCGCGCGCGGCGGCGGAGACCGGACGCTTCGACGCGGTCGTCTGCCTCGGGTGCATCATCCGCGGCGAGACGCCGCACTTCGAGTACATCGCCTCGGCGGTGGCGCACGGCATCACGGACGCGGCCGGAGAGACGGGCGTGCCGATGGCGTTCGGCGTGCTGACCACCGACACGCTGGAGCAGGCGGCGGCGCGATCGGGATCCGGTCCGGACAACAAGGGCCGGGAGGCTGCCGCGGCGGCGATCGAGATGGCGGCGCTCTACAAGTCGCTCACCGGCGGATCCAGCCGCCCGTTCGGCTTCCGCGCATGACCGTGGACCGCGCCGGCCGTCATCATGCGCGCGAAGCGGCGCTGCAGATGCTGTATCAGTGGGAAGTCGGCCGCGTCTCGCCGCACGAGGCGGTCCGCACCTACTGGCCCGGACGGGACGCGCCGCCGTCGCCCGAAGACGAGCGCGCCGACGCCACGCCCGACGTGATGGTCGACGAGGCGGGCCGGACGTTCGCCAACGGTCTGGTCGCCGGCACGGTGGCCCGCGTCGCCGAGACGGACCAGCTCATTGCCGCGCACCTGAAGAACTGGCGGATCGAACGCGTCGCGGTGATCGATCGTCTCGTGATGCGTCTGGCGATCTACGAGCTGCTGACCGAGCCGGAGACGCCGGCCCGCGTGATCATCAACGAGGCGCTCGAGCTGGCGCGGACCTTCAGCGGCGAAGAACCGGTGCCGCTGATCAACGGCGTCCTCGATGCCGTGCGGAAGACACTCAACCGGGAGTGACGGCCTGCGGCAAGACGCTCCGCCACAAAGACCACAAAGAACACCAGGACTACGAAGAAGACCTTTAGAATTCTTAGTGAGCTTTGTGGTCTTCGTGCCCTTTGTGACGGGGCGTGAAGCGTGACACGTGTGACAGCGAATGGCTGACGAACAGCAGACAGTCGAACAGAAGGAATCCGAACAGATCCGCCAGCGGCGGGCGAACTTCGAGGAGCTGCAGCGCCTCGGCATCACCCCGTATCCGCACGCCTTCGAGCGGACCGACTCGATTGCCGCGCTGATCGACGCCCACTCCCAGAAGACCGCCGGGGAACTCGAGACGGCCCGCGTCGAGACGACCACCGCGGGGCGGATTCTGGCGATCCGCAGCTTCGGCAAGGCGAACTTCCTCGTGCTGTCGGACGGCCGCTCGCGGATCCAGGCCTACATCCGCAAGGATTCGCTGAGCGAGCGCGACTTCGCGCTCTTCAAGCTGCTCGACTTCGGCGACTTCGCCGGCGTGTCGGGGCACCTGTTCCGCACCAAGACGAACGAGCTCACGATCTGGGCGTCGCGGCTCGAGTTCCTCGCCAAGTGCTTCATTCCGCTGCCCGAGAAGTGGCACGGGCTGCAGGACATCGAAACCCGCTACCGGCAGCGCTATCTCGATCTGATCGTGAATCCCGACTCGCGGCGTGTCTTCGAGACGCGCAGCCGCGTGCTCGCCGGCATCCGGACGTTCCTGAACGCGCGCGGCTACCTCGAAGTCGAGACGCCGATGATGCAGCCGATCGCGGGGGGCGCGCTGGCGCGCCCCTTCGTGACGCATCACAACACGCTCGACCTGCAGCTCTACCTGCGTATCGCGCCCGAGCTGTACCTGAAGCGCCTGACCGTCGGCGGCCTCGAGCGCGTCTACGAGATCAACCGCAACTTCCGCAACGAGGGGATCTCGACGCAGCACAACCCCGAGTTCACGATGCTCGAGTTCTACCAGGCGTACAGCGAGTATCGCGAGCTGATGGTGATGACCGAGGAGATGCTCTCCACGGTCGCGCGCGAGGCGATTGCGACCGACCAGATCGTGTTCGGCGAGCACGCCATCTCGTTGACGCCGCCGTATCGCCGCGTCTCGCTGCGGGAGGGGGCGCGTCAGAGCGCGTCGCAGGCGCTCGGCGCCGACGTGACCGAAGCGGATCTGCGCGATCGCGGCCGCGCCGCGGACCTCGCCCGGCGGCTCGCGATCGAGATCCAGCCGGCATGGGGCGCCGGCAAGATCGCGACCGAGATCTTCGAGCGGCTGAATCAGGATGCGCTGATCCAGCCGACCTTCGTCTACGACTTCCCGACGGAAGTGTCGCCGCTCTCGAAGCAGCGCCCCGACGATCCGGACACCGTCGAACGCTTCGAGCTGTACATCGGCGGCTTCGAGGTGGCCAACGCCTTCAGCGAGCTGAACGATCCGGCCGAGCAGCGCCGCCGCTTCGAGGCCCAACTGCGGGAGAAGGCCGCCGGCGACCTCGAAGCGCACGCCATGGACGAGGACTACATCCGCGCGCTCGAGTACGGGCTGCCGCCGACCGCCGGCGAGGGGGTCGGCATCGACCGCCTGGTGATGCTGCTGACCAACAGTCCGTCCATCCGGGACGTCATCCTGTTCCCGCTGATGCGGCCGCGGGGGTGAGGACCGCTCTCCAGGCGCCCCCCGTCCGCCCGACGTATAGTTGAGACTGACGGATGAACGATCTTCCCTACGAGCTGTTCGTCGCATTCCGGTATTTGCTGGCGAAACGCAAGCAGGCGTTCATCTCCCTCATTTCCTTCATCTCGATTCTCGGCGTCGGCGTCGGCGTGATGGCGGTGCTCATCGCCATGGCGCTGATGACCGGGCTGCAGAAGGAGCTGCGCGAGCGGATCGTCGGCTCCTCCGCGCACGTCTACGTCTTCAAGCTCGGCGACGGGATCCAGGACATTCCCGCCGAAGTCGCCAGGCTGCGGCAGGTGCCGCGCGTCATCGGCGTGGCGCCGGCGGCGATCGGCAAGGGCATGCTGACGGTCGGATCCGGCCTCAATCAGAACGCGCCGGTCACGGTGAAAGGCATCGACGGCGCGCTCGAATCCACCGTCACCGACATCCGCAGCGCGATTCGCCAGGGCACGCTCGACGGCCTGCGCGCCGGCCCGGAGGAGATGGACGGCATCGTGCTCGGCATCGACCTGGCGAAGAACCTCGAGGTCCAGGTCGGCGAGACGGTGCGGCTGATGACCCCCGATCAGGTGCTCACCCCCTTCACGCCGATGCCGCGCACGCGCGCCTTCAAGGTGGTCGGCATCTTCAGTCTCGGACTGTTCGAGTTCGACAGCGAGTACGCGCTGGTCGATCTCCAGGTCGCCGAGCGGGTGTTCGGCAAGGACCGGCCCGATTTCATGCAGGTGCGGCTCGACGACATGTTCGCCTCCGCGGCGGTTGCCGAGGAGATCCCGCGCCGCCTCGGCGAGGAGTACGCGACCCAGGACTGGGCGCAGATGAACAAGTCGCTCTTCTCGGCGCTGTGGCTCGAGAAGATGGCCATCTCGATCACCATCGGTCTCATCATCATGGTCGCCGCCCTCAACATCGTCGCCTCGCTGGTGCTGCTGGTGATGGAGAAGAGCCGCGACATCGCGATCCTGAAGACGATGGGGAGCACGACGGCGAGCATCCGCCGGATCTTCATGCTGCAGGGGCTGATCATCGGGCTGATCGGCACCGGCGGCGGCACGCTGCTCGGCTGCGGCGTGATTTACCTGCTGGATCGCTACCAGCTCATTCGCGTCCCGATGGACGTCTACCAGATCTCCTACGTGCCGTTCACGCTGCTGCCGCAGGACCTGATCGCCGTCGTGCTCGCCGCCCTGCTGATTTGCTTCGTCGCCACCATCTATCCCTCGCGCCAGGCCGCCAGGCTCGATCCGGCGCAGGCGCTCAGGTACCAGTGA